>JADGQH010000060.1 GCA_017881985.1 Chloroflexota bacterium
ACCCGGCCGACGTCCTGGTCGAGGCGCTCGACGATGGGGACACCTTCTCCTCGAAGGAGGTCGTGCTCCGGATCCGGGCCCGCTATCGCCAGTTCGGGCTGTACGAGACGGCGATCCTCGGCATGATGGCGCAGGCGTCCGGCTGGGCAACGGCCGCGCACGAATGCGTGGAGGCAGCCGCCCCGCAGCCCGTCATCAGCTTCGGGGCCCGCCACGTCCATCCCGATGTCACGGACGTGCTGGACTACGCGGCCATCGTGGGCGGCTGCGTCGGCGCGTCCACGCCGGCCGGCGCGCGGCTGGCCGGCCTCAACCCAACCGGCACCATGCCCCACTCGCTCGTGCTGATCGTCGGCGACACTGTCCGCGCCGCCCAGGCGTTCGATCGCGACCTGGAGGCGGACGTGCCCCGGATCGTGCTGGTCGACACGTTCAAGGACGAAGCGGAGGAGGCGCTCCGCGTGGCGGACGCGCTCGGCGACAAGCTGTACGGCATCCGCCTGGACACGCCGTCCGAGCGGGGACGCGTCACGGCCGACCTGGTCAAGGAGATCCGGGCCCGCCTGAACCAGGCCGGCCACGGGCACGTGATCATCGTGGTCTCGGGCGGCCTGACCCCCGATCGCATCCGGTACTTCAAGGAGCAGGGGGCACCGGCCGACAACTTCGCGGTGGGCAGCTACATCAGCGGCGCGAGCCCGATCGACTTCACCGGGGACATCAAGGAGATCGACGGGAACCCGATCGCCAAGCGCGGCAGGATCCCCGGGATCACGGCGAGCCCGCGGCTCAAGAAGGTCGACCTGGCCGCCTGGCGCGCCGGCGCCTGACGCAAGCCCGCATGCGGACAGAGCAACCCGTCGCCCCGGCTCCCGTGCGCGACGTCCTCACGCGCGACGAGGCCGCCGATCGGGCGGCCCGGGTCGGACGGATCGCGTATGACATCGCGCTCGACCTCACGGCCGACGCGACGACCTATCGCGGCGACGTCCACCTCGCGTTCCCGGTTCGCGGCACGGAGGACCTCTTCCTCGATTTCCGGGGCGGCGCCATCGAGCGCCTGGAGGTGAACGGGACGGCCGTGGACCGGCCCGAGCGCCCCGGCGCCCGCATCGTCCTGCCCGGCGGGCTTCTCGCGCCGGAGACGCGCGTTCACGTCGTCTACGAGAACGAGTACGACCGCAACGGCGACGGCTTCCACCGGTTCGTGGACCCGGTCGATGGCGAGGTCTACGTCTACTCCAACTTCGAGCCGTTCGAGGCGCACCGGCTCTTTCCCTGCTTCGACCAGCCCGATCTCAAGGGAACGCTCGCGATCCGCGTCACGGCCCCCGCCCGGTGGGCCGTGATCTCGAACAACGCGGTCGAGACCGTGGAGGATTCACCCGACGGCCGGCGGACGCATCGCTTCGGCACGACGCCGCCCATCTCCACGTACCTCACCGCCGTCATCGCGGGCCCGTACGTTGGCGTCCACGCGGAGCACCGAGGCATCCCGCTTGGCGTGTGGAGCCGGCGATCCATCGCCCCGTTCGTCGACGCCGACGAGATGTTCCGGATCACCGGGCAGGGGATGGACTTCTACGCTGACCTGTTCGCTCGGCCCTTCCCGTTCGCCAAGTACGACCAGCTTTTCGTCCCCGAGTTCAACGCGGGCGCGATGGAGAACGCGGGCGCCGTCACGTTCACGGAGCAGTACGTCTTCCGGGACCCGCCGACCGAGACCCAGCGTCTCTCGAGGGCGGAGACGATCCTCCACGAGCTGGCCCACATGTGGTTCGGCGACCTCGTCACGATGCGCTGGTGGGACGACCTCTGGCTCAACGAGAGCTTCGCGACGTACGTGTCGAACCTCGCGCTCTCCGAGGCGACCCGCTTCGAAGGCGCCTGGCGGGCCTTCCACGCGGACCTCAAGCGCTGGGGCTACCAGGCCGACGATCGCTCCACGACCCACCCGATCTCCGGGATCGTCGCCGACACCGACGCGACGTTCTACAACTTCGACGGCATCACCTATGGCAAGGGCGCGGCGGTGCTCAAGCAGCTCGTCGCATGGATCGGCCGCGACGCGTTCGCCGCCGGGCTGCGCACCTACTTCGACCGGCACGCCTGGGGCAATGCATCGCTCGCCGACTTCCTTGCCGCGCTGGCCGAGGGGAGCGGCCGCGACCTGGGCGACTGGGCCCGACGCTGGGTCGAGACCGCGTCGCTGAACACGCTGGCGGCCCGCTGGACGGCGCCCGACGGCCGGATCGACCGGCTCGAGCTGACGCAGGACGCCCCGGAATCCCATCCCACCCTGCGCCCGCATGCGCTCGAGATCGCGCTGGTCCGGGCAGCGCCCGACGGCCGGACCGAGGTCGACGTCGTCGCCGCCCAGATCGACGGCGCCGAGACGTGGGTTCGGGCGGCGGCGGGCCTCGCGGCGCCGTCCCTCGTCTTCCCGAACCACGGCGACCATGCGTACGCGAAAGTGCACCTCGACGCAGCGTCGCGGGAGGCGCTGCCCGCGCTCCTTCCCCGGCTCGACGATCCGCTCCTCCGCCAGCTCCTCTGGGGCTCGCTCTGGCAGATGGTCCGCGACGGCCAGCACGCGTCCACGACATTCCTGGAGCTGGTGCAGGCGGTGCTGCCACGCGAGACCGACGACGAGATCGTCAGCGCGGCGCTCGACGCCGCGCGGGGCGCGATCACGCGCTACGTGCCCGAGGCCCGGCGGGTGGCAGCCGCCCGGTCCTTCGTGGCCACGGCCCTGGGGGCGATCGAGGACCTGCCTCCGGGCGATCTCCGGCGCCTCTGGCTCCGCGCGGCCATCGGCACCGTCGCCCATCCGGATGACGCGGCGCTGCTGACGGGCCTGCTGGACGGCACCCTCGAGCTCGCGGACGTCGCGATCGACCAGGAGATGCGCTGGGGGATCGTGACCGCGGTGTCGGCATTCGGTCTTGCGGGGGCAGACGCGCGGATCGCCGCGGAGCTCGCCCGAGACCGGACGGATCGCGGCGAGCGTTTCGCGCTGACCGCGGCCGTGTCGGCCCCGGATGCGGCCGCGAAGGCCGAGGCGTGGACACGGATCAATGCCGATGGCTACGGCTCGCTCTACCGGACCCGTGCAGCGATGGCCGGCTTCAACCACGCCCACGAGGCCGAGCTGCTCGAGCCGTACCTCGACGCGTTCTTCGTGGCGCTTCCCGGCGTCGCGGAGAGCCACGAGCATGCCTTCACGAGCGCCTACGTGACCCGCCTCTTCCCGGCGTACCGGGTGGAGACGGGGATCGTGACGCGTGCCCGGGCGCTCGCAGCCGACGAGGGCGACCGTCTCCCGTCGCTGCGCCGGCTCCTCCTCGAGGCGGCCGATGACCTGGAGCGGGCCGTGACCTGCCGGGCCGTCGCCGCGGCGTGACGGTCGCGTGAGGCCGCTCGAGCCCGACCCTGGGCCGGCCGAGGACCTGGCGTCGGATCCCGAGGGCGCCTACGAGCTTCTCCGGCGCGGCACGGAGCTGCTTGCGAAGCGGCACGCCGCACAGGCCGCCGTGGTCCTCGTCCGGGCGGCCGCCATCGAGCCCCGGAAGGGCTCGATCCTCGAGCCGCTGGGTCGGGCGCTCTTCATGAGCGGCCAGCTCGACCGGGCGGTCGAGACGTTCGAGGCGCTCCTCGAGATCGACCCCTCGAACCACTATGCCCACTACGCCCTGGGCCGCAGCCTGATCCGCCTGGGTCGCCGCGGCGAGGCCCGGACGCACCTGAAGCTGGCGGTCGCGTTGGCTCCCGAGAGCCGTCTGTATCGGGGTGGCCTGGAGCGGCTCGGTCCCGACGCCGGCTGATCAGGCGCTCCGGCGGCGGCCGAGCAGGAGGATCGCGATCAGCGTCTTTGCGTCGTGGATGTCGCCCCGCTCGACGGCCGCCTGCGCATCGGCGACCGGGAGGCGCACGAGCTCGAGCGCCTCGTCAGCGTCGGGCGTCAGGCGGCCGTGGCCGGCCGCGACGAGGCCGGTCGCGAGGTACAGGTGCATCAGCTCGGATGCGAACCCGGGCGCGGTCCAGAACGACCCGAGCTTCTCCCAGCGTTGGGCGCGGTAGCCGGTCTCCTCCTCGAGCTCACGCCGCGAGGCGAGCTCCGGGTCCTCGATCGCGCCGGTCGCCGGGTCGCGGTCCAGGGTCCCGGCCGGGATCTCCAGGAGCGAGCGTCCGGCCGGCTGGCGCCACTGGCGAACGAGGAGGAGGCGGTCCGCTTCGTCGAGGGCGACGATCGCCACGGCACCGGGATGACGGACGATGTCCCGCTGGTGGCGGCTCCCGTCCGCGCGCTCGGTCGTCTCGACGCGAACCTCCAGGTAGCGCCCGCGATGGACGACCACCGAGTCGATCACGCGCTCCGCGAGCCGCTCCTCGATCGCGTCGGTGACCGGGGGCGGGAGGTGGGCGCTCGCGGGCAGGTCGCGCATGCCCGCGATGATCGCACGCGGCCCCGCGACGTGACGAGCCAGGAATCGACGAGCCGGACCTCGCGGCCCGGCTCGCGGCGTGCCGGCGCGTCGGCCGGCGGATCGGTCAGCTGGCGGCGGGCATCCGGCTCCGGAGCAGGGACGCCTCGCTCGTCCCGTCGAACAGGTGGATCTTGTCGAGCGGGATGTGGAGCGTGACGACGTCGCCCGGGCGCACGTTCCGCTCTGCAGAGACGACCGCGACGATGTCCACCCCGGCGACGATGACGTGGAGGAGCTCCTCGTTGCCGAGATACTCCACGACGTCCGCCTTGGCCTGGGCCGTCGCCTCCATCCCGCCGCTGGGGACGACGTCGAGATGCTCGGGTCGGATGCCGAGGGTGAGGGTGCCGCCGGTGGTGGCCCCGACGGCCGCCCGGAACGAGGGCGGCAGCGAAACGGTGAGCCCGTCCGCCTTGAGCTCAACATTCTCGCCGGTGCCCGACATCTGGACCGGGAGGAAGTTCATCGACGGGCTGCCGATGAAGCCCGCGACGAACTTGTTGAGCGGGTGGTCGTACAGCTCCTGGGGCGGGCCGACCTGCTGGAGCTTCGCCTGGCTCATGACGGCGATGCGCTGGCCCATCGTCATCGCCTCGACCTGGTCGTGGGTGACGTACACGATGGTCGTCTTGAGGCGCTGGTGGAGGCGGGCGATCTCGGCGCGGGTCTGGACGCGGAGCTTGGCGTCGAGGTTGGAGAGCGGCTCATCCATGAGGAAGACCGCCGGCTCCCGGACGATCGCGCGACCCAGCGCGACGCGCTGGCGCTGGCCGCCGGAGAGCTCCTTGGGCTTGCGCTGGAGGAGCGACGTCAGCTGGATGGTCTCGGCCGCCTCCTTGACCCGCTTGTCGATGTCCTTCTTCGGAACCTTCCGGAGCTTGAGGCCGAAGGCGAGGTTGTCGTACACGCTCATGTGCGGATAGAGTGCATAGCTCTGGAAGACCATCGCGATGTCGCGATCCTTGGGTGGCACGTCGTTGACCACCCGGTCGGCGATCTTGACCTCACCCTCCGAGATGTCCTCCAGCCCGGCGATCATGCGCAGGCTGGTGGTCTTGCCGCAGCCCGATGGCCCCACGAAGACCATGAACTCCCCGTCGGCGATCTCCAGGTTGAAATCGTCGACGGCGACCACGTCCCCGTACTTCTTCGTGACGTGATCGAAGGTGACGGTCGCCATGTGCGAACTCCTCTCACCCCACCGGGTCATCGCGGGTCCTTGCATCCGGCCGCCGGGGCGGCGCGGACGGACCCCATACGAGGTGCCGACTCGGGCGTCCACGGATCGTACCATCGGCACATCCGCACGGGAACAGGGAGGTGTCGCCCCGGGTACGGGCCGGTAGCGGCGGTCAGGCGTCCCGGTCGCGGTGGACGGGGAACGTCCGGCCCCGGATGGTGGCGCCGCGTAGGGCGCTGACGACGCGATCGGCGGCGGAGTCCGCCACGTCCACGAGGGAGAAGGAGTCCGCGATCTGGATCGCCCCGATCGCCGAGCCGGGAACGCCGGCCTCGTTCGCGATCGCGCCGACGAGATCGCCCGGCCGCATCCCTGCGCGGCGCCCGCCGCCCACGTAGAGGCGGACCCACGGCCCGGACGCCCGGCGCCCATTCGACATCGCCGCCTGGGGCGCCTCGCGACCCGACGGTGCCGGACCCCGCACGGGGAGCTGGCGGCCGCCCGGCCGTATCGGGCCGCCCCGCCCTCCGGCGCCGCCAGGCGCGGGAGCGAACCCGGCTCGTCCCGGGCGGACGGCCGGGCGCAGCGGGCGGTCGACGGGCAGGCTCGCGGGGGCGATCTCGACCTCCTCAACGTCGCGCGCGTTCGCGCCCTCGAGGAGCGAGATCGCCGCCAGGGCGATCTCGACGAGGTCGAACTCGTCCGCCAGCGGCTCCACGACGCCGCGGTAGCGCTCCAGACCTTCCTCGAGGAGCCGTTCGCGGAGGCTCGCTTGGAGCAGCTCCAGGCGACGCTCGCGCAGGTCGGCGACGGTGGGGATCGTGGCGAGCTCGAGCTTCGTGCGGGTCGCCGCCTCGATGTTGCGCAGGAGGCGATGCTCGCGCGGCTCGAGGAGCGTGATCGCGACACCCTCGCGTCCCATCCGGCCGGTCCGCCCGATCCGGTGGATGTACATGTCCGGGTCGGATGGGACGTCGAAGTTGACGACGTGGGAGACGTGCTCGATGTCCAGGCCGCGCGCGGCCACATCCGTCGCCACCAGCACGTCGAGGCTGCCGTCACGGAAGCGGCCCATCACCCGGTCGCGCTGCTCCTGGCTCATCCCGCCGTGCAGCGCTGCGACATCGTGGCCGCGGCCGGCGAGCGCCTCGGCGAGGTCGTCCACCTCGACCCGCGTGCGGGCGAAGACGAGCGCCGACGCCGGGTCCTCGAGGTCGAGGATGCGGCCCAGCGCCGCGAGCTTGTCGGCGCCACGGACCACGTAGACTCGCTGGCGGACCCGCGGCATCTCCTCGCGTGACGGACGCTCGGCGCGGACGGCCACGCGCACCGGCTCCCGGAGATGACGCGCGGCGATTCGCGCGATCGTGGGCGAGATCGTTGCCGAGAAGAGGGCCGTCTGGCGCCCCGGTGGCGTGGCCGTCAGGAGCGCCTCGAGATCCTCGGCGAAGCCCATGTCGAGCATCTCGTCGGCCTCGTCGAGGATGACCACCTCCACCGCGTCGAACGAGAGGCTGCCGCGGGTCAGGTGGTCGACGGCGCGTCCGGGCGTGGCGACCACCACGTCCACGCCGCGCCGCAGCGCGCGCAGCTGCTGGCCGATCGCCTGGCCGCCGTAGATGGGAAGCACGTGCGCGTCCAGGCCGCGACCGTAGCGGTGCACGGCCTCGGCGACCTGCATGGCCAGCTCGCGGGTGGGCACGAGGACGAGAGCCAGCGTCCGGCCCTCGCCGGCTCGTCCCAGGCCGCCGGCGGCCGCGAGTCGCTGGAGGATCGGCAGCGCGAACGCGGCGGTCTTGCCGGTCCCGGTCGGCGCCTCGGCGAGCACGTCGCGACCCGCGAGGAGGGGCGGGATCGTCTCGCGCTGGACGGGCGTCGGCTCCTCGTAGCCCAGGCCCTCGAGCGTCCGGAGCATCGTCGCATCGAGGCCGAGCGACGCGAAGCTCGCCGCCTCGTCGCCCGGCGCCGCGAGAGCCGGGTCGGAGGAGACGGTGGAGTCGGTCACCCGCACAGCCTACGCGACCCGAACGAACGGAGACGCGGCCGGCGAGCCGGCCGCGTCTCCGTCAAGGCAAGGGACGCCGCGTTTCGGCGCTAGTTCGTGGTCCCGGTGGGGGTGGACGTCGGCTGCGGTGCGGGCCCGCCCGGCCCCCACGGCAGCCCCCGGCCGCCGCGCATGCCGGGCGCCATGCCCGGTCCGAAGCCCGAGCCTGCGGCGAAGGCCCGGACGACGGTCGCGGAGAACGTCCCGTCCGTGTTCCGGGTGCCCTCGGCGATCACGATCGCGCCGACGGCGACGTTCGAGAGCGTGGGGGCCGTCGTGCCGGCCACCAGGTAGGTCGTGGACGAGTCGACGTCGATCTTCAGCGACGACCCATCACGCGTCGTCACGGTGATCGACGTCCCGGTCTTCGCGGTGACGGTGCCGCCCGCCTGCGCTGCCCGGATCGTGACGAGCGTGGCGGTGAAGGTGCCATCGGTCGCGGTCGTGCCCTCGGCGTCGACCGCCGCGCCGACCGTGAGGGCGGTCTTCGTCGACGCGGCCGCCTTCGATGCGGCCCCCGCGAGCTGGTAGGTCGTGGACCCGGTCAGTTGGACGACCTTGTCGGTGCCATCCCGCTGGGTGAGCGTGACGCTCGAGTCACCCACCGACTTGACGGTGCCGTCGGCGTGCGGGAGCACGACCTGGATCGCGGTGATCTTGAAGGTGCCGTCAGTCTGTCGCGACTGGTTGAAGGCGATCGAATCGCCGACCTTGAGCGTCGAGAGGTCGACGGTCTGGCCGCTCTTCGTGACGGTGGCGCCTGCGGCGTCGATCGTCCGGGTCCATCCGTCCGCCGTCGTGAGGCCGAGCTTGGTCCCGTCGATTGCCGTGACGGAGATGGATCCGAACGCCCCGTTGCCGCCCATGCGGCCGCCGCGACCCATCCCGCCCGGTCCGAACCCGCCGGGACTCATCCCGCCCGGTCCGAACTCTGTCCCGTCGCGGTCGCCCATCATCCCGGTGACGTTTGGCGCGGCCGCAGCGCCGCCGTTCGGCGGGTTCCAGGTGCCGGTGTCCGCCCCGAGCAGGACGCCGCGGGCATTGGCGGAAGCGGGCGCGGCGACGGACGGCGTGCCGGTCGAGGCGACGCCGACCGCGATCGCGGCCAGGCCGATCGCGCCGGCGACGATGGCGCCTGCGATCAGCGAACGCGACCGCCGGGCGGGCGGCGCGACGGGCTGGACCGCAGCCACGTACGCGGGCGGGCCGGCCGGCTGTTCGGCCGGCGGGCCGTCGGGTAGCCCGTCGGGCTGCTCCGTGGGAGCGAAGTCCATCTCGAAGTTCTCCTGGGATCGTGGTTGGGTGGTCTGATCCTGGTTGCTCGCCGGAGGACGCGCATCGGCGCGTGGGCCATGTATCGCAGGCGAACCTGAACGAGTCATGAAAGCGGCGCCATTCACCGATGGAATGGGCGCCATCCCGCGATTGTCCCGGGTGCCGGGCCCGGCCTGCGAGGTTGCGTGCTGAACGATGATGCGCGCTCGCGGCGCAGGGCGCCGGCCGAAGCCCGGCGTAACCGAATCGAAAGGCACCGGCCCGCAGGCTCCGGGCATGAACGCCGTTACCTCGCCCGCCGCGGCCCACCGGCGCCAACGTTGGGCCATCGGTCGATCCCGTGCCCCCGGCAGCTCCCGGCGGCGTGGGCGCGACCTGCGCCGGGTCGGCACGTTCGCCACGATCGGTGTCGTCAGCACGCTCGCCTACGTGGCGCTCTACTCGTTCCTGCGCCCGTTCATGGACGCGGCGGCTGCAAACGCGGTCGCGCTCGTGGCGACGGCAATCGGCAACACGGCCGCGAACCGGCGCTTCACGTTCGCGGTCCGCGGCCGCGCCGGCATGGCGCGCGACCAGGTTGCGGGCCTCGTCGCCCTCGGCGCGGCGCTCGTGCTGACCTCGGCGTCGATCGCAGCCCTGGGCTTCGTCGCGCCGAGCGCTTCGCACGCCATCGAGGTCGTGATCCTCGTGGCCGCCAACGCGGCGGCCACGGTCGTCCGCTTCCTCGTGCTCCGGCTCGCTCTCGACCGGAGTCGTCCTCGCGGTCCGCGGACCGCCCAACCCGGCCACCTCACGCCCGACGGGCTGCTCGAAAGGACTGTTCGATGACCGCGATCCCGCGCACCGCCTCCACCTGGCGTCCGCGACCCCTCGCCGGGCTCCGCGCGATCGCGCGGGGTCGGACCGACGAGCCGGCCTGGGTCCGCGCGGCATTCGTCGGCGTCATCGCGCTCGCCGCGCTCCTCTATGTCTGGGACCTCGCGATCAGCGCCTACGCGAACACCTACTATTCGGCGGCTGCGCTTGCAGCCGGGCAGAGCTGGTCGGCGTTCTTCTTCGGCTCGTTCGACGCGGCCAACTTCATCACGGTCGACAAGCCGCCCGCGGCGATCTGGCTGATGGGCCTCTCGGTGCGGTTGTTCGGCCTGAGCTCGTGGAGCGTTCTCCTGCCCGAGGCGCTCGCCGGTGTCGCCACGGTCGGGATCCTCTTCGCTGCGGTCCGCCGGTCGTTCGGTCCGGTGGCCGCGGTCATCGCCGGCCTCGTCATGGCGCTCACCCCAGCTGCGGTCCTGATCTTCCGCTACAACAATCCCGATGCCCTCCTGACGCTCCTCCTCGTCGCTGGTGCGTGGGCGCTGCTCCGCGCGATCGAGCACGGACGGCTGCGCTGGGTCGCCCTCGCCGCGACGCTTGTCGGCTTCGCGTTCCTCACCAAGTACCTCCAGGCGTACCTCGTGCTGCCCGGCTTCGCGCTCGTCTACCTGGTGGCCGCGAACACGACGCTCCGGCGCCGATTGGTGGGCCTCGTCGTCGCGGCACTCACCGTCCTGGTGGCGAGCGGCTGGTGGGTGGCGATCGTCGCGCTGATCCCGGCGGCCAGCCGGCCGTTCATCGGTGGCAGCACGACCGGTTCGGTGCTCGACCTGATCTTCGGCTATGACGGGCTCGGCCGGATCTTCGGCGCCGCGGCCGGCGGGAGCGGCAACAGCACCCCCTTCGGCGGGACCGCCGGTATCCTGCGGCTCTTCAACGACGCGTGGTTCGGCGAGATCGCCTGGTTCCTCCCGCCCGCCCTTGCCGCCCTTGGCCTGGGGCTCTGGCTGCGCCGTCGCGCCGGCCGCACCGACCGGGCGCTCGCCGGCTACATCCTGTGGGGCAGCTGGCTCGTCTCGACCGGGCTTGTCTTCAGCTTCATGTCCGGCACGGTCCATTCCTACTACGCCGTTGCGCTGGCGCCGGCCATCGCCGCGCTCGTCGGTGCCGGTGTCGTGGAGCTGTGGAGGCTTCGGAGCCGCCACTGGCTCGGCGGCGCGGCACTCGCGGCTGGATTCGTCGGCATCGCGGTGTTCGGGTGGCACCTCCTGTCGCGGACACCCGACTTCGCGCCCGGCATCGGGCCGGCCGCCGTCGCGCTGGCCCTCGTGGCCGCCGTCGCGCTGCTCCTCGGGTCGGTGCCGCGCCTTCGCGCTTCGGCCGGACGGCTTGCGGGGGCGGCCGTCGCGCTCGGTCTGTGCGCCGCGTTGCTGGCGCCCGCGGCCTACGCGGTCACGACCATGCAGACCGCATACAACAGCGGCGACCCGCATCCGGGTCCCGGCGCGACAAGCTCGGGCTTCGGTGGCGGCGCAGGACCGGGTGGGTTCGGTGCGGACGGCACGCGGCCCACGTTCGCCGGCACGCCGCCGACCGGGAGCCCGCCGAATGTCGCATCGGGGACCGCGCCATCGGGCACGCCGCCGCTCGGACTGTCCGGATCTCGCTCCGGCGGGCCGGGCATGGGGAACGCCGCGGCTGACTCCGCCCTCGTGACCTATCTGGCGGCAAACCAGGGTTCCGCAACCTGGATCGTCGCGGCCACCTCGGCCGGGGAAGCCGGGCCGATCGAGCTCGCAACGGGCCTCCCGGTGATGGCCATGGGCGGGTTCACCGGCTCCGATCCCACACCCAGGCTCGACCAGCTCAAGGCCTTCGTTGCGTCGGGGCAGCTTCGCTTCGTGCTCGCCGGCGGCGGGAACGGGGGAGGCGGCGGATCGGACGCCACGGCGTCGGCCCGGACCGCCTGGGTCACGAGCGCCTGCACGCTCGTCGACTACGGCGGGTCCGGCACCAGCACCCTCTACGACTGTGCCGGAGCGTCCTGATCGGGCCGCGCGCCCGGCGCCGATGATTCGAGGCACCCGCCGCGAGCCGTCCCGACCCCAACTGGGCACTTGACGCGCGGCGTCCGGGTGGCACAGTACCCTCGGGCCGGCACCACTCCCGCTGCACCGGCCGCGAGGAGACGTGAGATGCACCTGCCGAACCCCCGTCGCGCCGGATCGCTGCTCGCCGCCGCGGTCCTCGTTGCCAGCCTCTTGACCGCGTGCAACGCCGCGGCCACGCCCAGCCCGACCCCGCCACCCGACCCGTCGGCGCTGCTCACGCAGGGTCTCGCCGCGACCTCGAAGCTGTCGGGCCCGATCGACCTCACGCTCACCCTCGATGGGAAGCTCGCCCAATCGGGTGGCGCAACGATCGACGTGTCCGGATCGAACCTCACCGCCACGATCGACGCCGCCGGGAAGCAGGGCGAGGTCACGCTCGACCTCAAGGGCGTGCAGGGTGCCACCGACATCAAAGCAGACGTCCGGGTGACCGGCGGGACGGCCTACGCGCAGGTCAGCCCGATCGGCGCGACCTGGTACTCGCTGCCCCTGTCGGCAGCGGAGGGGCTCGTGCCCTCGGCTGCGCCCGTGCCCTCAGCCATCCCGTCCTTCGACCCCTCGACGATGCTCGCGCCGCTCCTGAAGGACCCAGGCGTGAAGATCACGTCGGGTGGAGTCCAGCAGCTTGATGGGCGCGACCAGGACGTGGTGACGGTGACCGTGGCCGGGGCGAGCGTTTCAGCGTGGCTCAAGCAGGCCGAATCGATGGCCGGCACCAGCAGCGTGCCCCTCCCCTCGCTGCCCCCGACGATGCCCGACATCCCGGTCACCTTCTGGCTCGACCACGCGTCCGGTCAGCTCTCCAAGGTGAGCACGACGATCGCCGACGGTGCGAGCACCCTGACGGTGGCGCTCACGATCAAGGCCCATGGCGGAAGCGTCTCGATCCAGGCCCCGCCGGCTGACCAGACGCAGGATGCCTCGCAGCTCCTGCAGATGCTCATGGGGGCGGGCGGGAACCCCTTCGCGTCGCCGGCCCCGTGACCAGCGCGTCCCGGGCTCACCCGGGCGTGGGCGGGCCACGATAGGGACGCCGCGGGGTTCTCGGTAGAGGCAGGCTTCAGGAGCCGCCCGTCGTCACCTGGCCGCCGCCCGCGGGAGCGGCCGTGATGGTCGTCACCGACGATGCGCCCGTCGACGCGCCCGACGAGGTTCCCGCTGGCGAGGGTGCGGCCGTTGCCGCCGACGTCGGTGCCGCCGAGACTGCGGCGTTGGCGGCGGCAGATGCTCCGGCGGTCGTGGTCACGGATCCTGCGGCCGCCAGGGGAGCGGCGTTGGTCGCGGCATGGCCCGCGTACGTGGCCGCGGCGAGACCGCCGAATCCCGCGACCGCGGCCATGCTGGCGGCGGCGGCGCCCGTCGTGATGTTCCGGAGGCGGCGGAGCGCGCGGTCGCGCTGGGTGGTCGTGAATGGGTGCTTCGTGTCCATGCGCCGAGTCTCGGGGACACGGCCTTTCGAATCGGTTACGCGTCGACCAGCGGCGAGTCGTCGGCGAATGACGCCGGCGCTGATGGTGCGGCCGACTCACCGCCGCC
>JADGQH010000267.1 GCA_017881985.1 Chloroflexota bacterium
GGTGAGCGCGACTGCCGGTGTGCCGCTCGCAAACGGCAAGCTCAAAGCCGCACGGGCGGCCATCACCGATGCCCTCGCCGAGCTCAGGGAGATCGCCGCGGACCTCCGGCTTCCGGAGCTGGCCCAGCTGACGGTCACCGAGGCGATCGAGCGCGCGGTCCGCGATCATGCGCGTCGGAGCGGCGTTTCGGCGGCGGTGGAGACGGGTGCCCTCCCCGCCGACGCGCCGCTGGCCATCAAGATCAGCCTGTTTCGCGCCCTGCAGGAGTCACTCTCGAACGCGACCCGTCACGGCCGCGGCATCGACGTCTGCGTTCACGCCTGGGCGGAGGATGGGTTCCTCCACCTCGACGTGTCGGATCATGGACCGGGCTTCTCCCTCGCCCGCCGCCAGCCACGCGGTGGGAGCGTGCCGTCGGGTGGTGGGATCGGCCTCGCCGGCATCCGGGAGCGGGCGGCCCTCGTCGGCGGGACGTTCGAGATCCGATCGGCGCCGGGCGAGGGCACCACGGTCAGCCTCTCGTGGCCGCTGGCAGAGCCCAAGGGCGACGCGAATGAACCGATCGTCGATGGGAGTACTGCCTGATGGATCGAATCCGGGTCATCGTGGCGGACGACCATCCGCTCTTCCTGGACGGCGTCGTGGTTGCGCTGTCGGCCACAGACGACATCGAGGTCGTTGGCCACGCCACGGACGGGCCGGGGGCGCTTCGCCTCGCGCTCGAGCAGCTCCCGGATGTCGCCGTGCTCGACGTGAACATGGCGGGGAGCGGCCTCCAGGCTGCGCGCAACATCGCGATCGCGTGCCCGGCCACGAGAATCATGATGCTGACCGTCTCCGAGGACGAGGACGACATCATGGCGGCGATGAAGGCGGGCGCCTCCGGGTACGCGCTCAAGGGGATCCCCTCCCGCGAGCTCGTTGGGGTCGTCCGCTCCATCGCGGCGGGCGACGTCTACATGGCGCCCGGGCTCGCCTGGGGCCTCCTGCGCGAGATGTCCAAGCCGCGCGTGGGGGGGCCGCTCGACGAGCTTTCCGCGCGCGAGCGCGAGGTCCTCGAGCTGGTCGCGGCCGGGCTCAGCAACGCCGAGATCGGCACGCGCCTCGGCCTCGCCGAGAAGACAATCAAGCACTACATGACGAACGTCCTCGGCAAGCTCCACGTGAGCAGCCGCGTCGAGGCGGCCCTGGTCGGCTATCGGGCGGGCGTCGGGCGCGACAATACCCAGGCCTGACAACCTTCCACCGATCGGAGCGCTCGATGTCCGAGTGGATCTACCTCCTTCACCCGCCGCGCGAGGACTTCGCGGCGACGATGACCGACGAGGAGGAGGCCGTCTGGGCCGTGCACTTCGAGCGCCTCCAGCGCATGCTCACGGGAGGCACGGTCGTGCTCGCTGGGCCCACGCTCGGTCCGACCAACACGGGCATCGTTGTCTTCGAGGCGACCGATGCGGAGTCGGCGCAAAGGATCATGGACGAGGATCCCGTGATCGTCGGTGGATTCGCCCGTGGCGAGCTGCGCCCGTTCCGCGTGTCGCTGCTCCGAGGTCGCGATTGAGGGCCAGAGATGACGACGGCGAAACCGGCTGACGCGGTCACGGCGCCCGTGATGGCGCCCGGCATGGAGGCCGGTGACGGCTCCGTCGGCCTCAGCTCGATCGAGGCCGCCGCGCGGCTTCGCACCGACGGGCCGAACGCGCTGGGCAGCGAAGGGCGGCGGTCGCGCGCCCGGATCCTCGCCGGCCAGTTCGCGAGCCCGCTCGTGCTGATCCTCGTCGCCGCCAGCTGCGTGAGCATCGCCGTGGGCGACGCGGTCGAGGCCGGGATCATCCTCGCGATCGTCGGCCTCAGCGCCGGGCTGGGCTTCGTCCAGGAGGCGCGGGCCGAGGCATCGGTCGCCGCACTCCAGGCGCGCCTGACGCTGCGAGCCACGGTGATCCGCGACGGCCGCGCGCAGGAGGTGCCGGTTCACGACGTGGTGCGGGGCGACGTGGTCGACCTGGCCGCCGGGAACATCGTGCCGGCCGATGGCCGGCTCCTGGCGGCGAACCATCTCTACGTCGACGAGTCGTCGCTCACCGGGGAGTCGGCCGCCGCCCTCAAGTCCCCGCGGGAGGAAGCCTCGGACGGCGTACTCCAGGGCGCGCCGGGCGCGGCGCGCGTCGGCGAGCCGGGTCCGGCCGGCGACGCCGATCGCGCGCCCTCGATGGTCGGGGAGACGGGCCCCGCAAGCGACGCCGACCGGGACGCGTTCGTCTTCCTCGGCACGAGCGTGGTCAGCGGCACCGGCCGCGCGGTGATCACCGCGACCGGGACGCGCACGAGCTATGGAGCGATCGCGCGACGCCTTGCCGAGCGGGCGCCCCAGACCGACTTCCAGGTGGGCATCCGGGCGTTCGGCCTCCTCGTGGCGCGAGTCACGCTGCTGCTCGTCGTGGGTGTCTTCGCGATCAACGTGGCGCTCCAGCGCCCGCTCTTCGACTCGCTCCTGTTCGCCGTCGCGCTCGCGGTCGGGCTCACGCCCGAGCTGCTGCCGGCGATCGTGACGCTCAACCTCACGCGCGGCGCCCGCGCGCTCGCCGCCCACGGCGTGCTCGTGAAGCGCCTGCCGGCGATCCAGAACCTGGGCGGCGTGACCGTCCTGTGCACGGACAAGACGGGCACGCTCACCGAGGGCAGGCTTCAACTCGTCCGGTCGGCCGGGATCGACCGCGACGACGCGACGGAGGCGGCTGCCGCCCTGGCGCTCGCCTACCTCAACAGCCATTTCCAGGCCGGCTTCGCCAACCCGCTCGACACCGCGATCCTTGCCCAGGCGACGGCGCCGACCGACCTTGCGAGCTATCGGAAGCTCGCCGAGCTTCCCTACGACTTCAACCGCAGGCTCCTCAGCGTGGTCGTCCAGCGGGCGGACGACGCGCCGCTCATCGTCACGAAGGGGGCGCCGGAATCGGTCGTCACGCGGTGCACCGCCGTCCGCGAGGATCACGCGGCGCGGCCCATCGACGCCCCGGAGCACGCCAGGCTGGCCGCCCTCGTCGATGGCGCGTCGGCCGAGGGATTCCGGCTCGTGGCCGTCGCATCGCGAACGCTCTCGCCCGAGGAGCTCTCGTCACTCGCGGCGCCGGGGAGCGCGGTCCGCCTGGCGGCCGCCGAGAAGCTGGAGCGCGACCTCGTCTTCGAGGGCGTGATCCTGTTCAGCGATCCTCCCAAAGCCGGCGTCGCGGCAACGATTGCCGACCTCGCACGCCAGGGCGTCGCCCTCAAGGTGGTCACCGGCGACAACGAGCTCGTGGCCCGCCATATCGCCGGCGAGGTCGGGCTGGCCGTCGCGGGCGTCCTGACCGGCGACGAGATGCGGACGCTCACGCACCCTGCGCTCGTTGCCCGCGTGCCGGGCACCACGATCTTCGCCCGGGTCGACCCGGACCAGAAGCTCCAGGTGATCCGGGCACTCCGCGAATCGGGCGCGGTGGTCGGCTACCTCGGCGACGGGATCAACGACGCGCCGGCGCTCCATGTCGCCGACGTCGGGATCAGCGTCGACAACGCCACGGACGTGGCGCGCTCCGCGGCGGACATCATCCTGCTCGAGCCGAGCCTCGCGGCGATCGGCCAGGGCGTCACCGAGGGCCGCCGGACGTTCGCGAACACGCTCAAGTACATCCGGATGGGCACCAGCTCCAACTTCGGCAACATGCTGAGCATGGCCGGCGCGGCCCTCGTGCTTCCCTTCCTGCCCATGACGCCGGGCCAGATCCTCCTCAACAACCTGATCTACGACGCATCGCAGACGGCGCTCCCCACCGACACCGTCGACCCGGAGGTGGAGGCGAAGCCGGCGCGCTGGGACATCCGCGGCGTGGAGCGTTTCATGATCGTCTTCGGCCCGATCTCGTCGCTCTTCGACTTTCTGACCTTCGGCCTGCTGCTGCTGGTCCTCGGGTCCAACGAGCGGGCGTTCCACACCGGCTGGTTCATCGAGTCGCTGTTCACCCAGATACTCGTCGTCCTCGTGATCCGGACGCGCCTGAGTCCCTTCTGGCTGAGCCGTCCCAGCCGACCGCTCCTGGCTGCCATCGTGGTGGCCCTCGCGGCGGCGGTGATCGTCCCGCTGAGCCCGCTCGGCGACGTCCTCGGGTTCACGGCGCTGCCCCCGGCCTTCTGGGTCCTGCTCGCGGTCGTGGTCGCCGCATATCTCACACTCGTCGAGCTCGTGAAGCGCCGCTTCGAACCGGGCGCGTGAGCC
>JADGQH010000061.1 GCA_017881985.1 Chloroflexota bacterium
GTGATGGGCGAAGCCGCGATGAACCGCGGATGCCGCGCTCGTGACCGACCGCCGCCGTGTTTTCCCCTTGCCCATCTTTCGCAGCAGGGCACCGGGTCCCCGTCGGGACCCCGGCCGAATACTCTGCATTCCTCCTGTTCATTTGCAGCAGAAGTACCAGATGTGTACAATGTGCGAATTCAAGGAGTGGTCAGTTGACCCAAACCGCCAAATGGAGGACTGCATGAATACGTTCAAACGGTTGATAGCTGTATTGGCATCGTTTGCTTTGCTCAGTCTCACCGGGGTGGCCGCGCTCGCGGCAGGCTCGACATCTGGCCCCGCACCCGTCGAACTTGGAACGGCGGGTAAGTTTGTGATTCTTTCGAAAGCTGGGATCTCGACCACTGGAACGACCAGGATCACCGGAAACATCGGCGTGAGCCCGATCGCTGCGACCGCCATGACCGGGTTTGGGCTGGTGCTGGACAGCTCGGGCGCATTCTCGCGCTCCAAGTTCGTGACCGGCAAGGCCTACGCCGCCGACTACGCGGCTCCCACGCCCGCTAACCTCACTGCCGCCGTGGGCGCCATGCAGACCGCGTACACCAACGCTGCAGGGCGGACGGCCGGCGTGACGGAACTGGGCGCCGGAAACATCGGAGGGCTCAAGCTCGCCCCTGGCGTCTACAAGTGGGGTACCGCGGTCACGATCGCAACAGACGTGACGCTCTCCGGCAGCGCAGACGCCGTCTGGATCTTCCAGGTCGCGGGGACGCTCAACATCAGCTCCGCCAGGAAGGTCATCCTCGAGGGCGGCGCGCAGGCCAAGAACGTCTTCTGGCAGGTCGCTGGGGCAACAACTCTTGGAACCTCCTCGACGTTCAATGGAACTATTCTGGACAAGACAAACATTGCGCTACAGACTGGCGCAGTCCTGAATGGCCGGGCACTGGCGCAGACTGCGGTCACGCTCGATGCCAATGCCGTCCAGTAGGGAAACCTGATTCACTATCGCAGCCACTTTCGTTGTGGCTGAGGCGAGCCTCCAGAGGTGTGGGATACGCCCCGCACGTACTCTGGAGGCTCCCACGTACTTGGTCAGGCTGAGCTGGGACGCGCGCAGGAGCTCGTGATCCCCTCTTGGGGGAGGGCTCTCGACGGGCGCGGAGTCCCCGGCCTGAACCGCGCCTCGTCGATGACGTTCAGAGGCTGGTCGGAGAAATCATTCCTTTGGGATCGATGGTTGAGTCTCGACCGTGCGGGAGCGCGGGTGCGAGGTCCTCTTGCGGCCCCGACCGCCCGGGATGTTTCCTTTGCTGATGTAGATGGTCGTTCCGCGGACGCCATAGCTAAGGTCCCGGCCTTCGGCAACGAGCAGGCGGTTGATGGCCGCACGCATCGTTGGAAGCTTCTGATCGCCGCGCAACTCGACGGCTATGGCTTCGGAAGCGGGAAGTGCCGCGGCCTCGTTGAATATCGCCACGATCTCCTCATCGCGCTCGCGGGTCGCACGCTGGCGCGGTGTTTCAGTCTTTGACGTGGTCTTCTGCGGTGCGATGTCGGCGAGAGCAACCTTCTTGACCGCGAGATGCTTGTACTTTGGCATTCAGGTATGACTCCCATGGTTCGATGTTCCAATGGAAGTAACTTGATGCTTCCAGAGACAATCGTCAACAGGTTTCCACGGCGCGAGTCTGAACCTGTCGGGCACCGCGTCCGTCGCGGCGGGAAGTGTCTCGGGTGACACGGGAAACTGGACGTCCCCCCTTTCACCCTCTATCCATCGTGGCGCGGATCGACTACCGTGCATGGGCAAGCCCGACCAGCGGGCACAGGACCTCCGGCAGACACGATCGCTCCCACTCACGGACCCCCGCGAGGCAGTCGGTCATGGACGCGGGCGCCGGCGAGCACAGAGGAGCGCTTCTCGTGTACAGCGACAAGGTGTTGACCTGCGCGGATTGCAGCCAGGACTTCGTCTTTACAGCCAGTGAGCAGGAGTTCTACGCGACCCGCGGCTTCACGGAGCCGCGCCGTTGCTCATCCTGTCGCGCAAGCCGCAAGGCAGCCCGGGGCGACACCGGCGGCAATACGGGTTTCGGCGACCGAGGCGGTTCCAGCTACGGCAGCAGTACCGGCTACGGCGACCGAGGCGGTTCCAGCTACGGCGAGAGCAGCGGTGGCTACGGTGGCGGAAGCAGCAGCGGTGGCGGCGGGTATTCCCGCGGCCCTCGCGAGATGTTCACCGCGACGTGCTCGAGTTGCGGCAAGGAGGCATCGGTCCCCTTCCGGCCCACGAGCGGCAAGCCCGTCTATTGCAGCGACTGCTTCGCCACGCGACGCGCCTGAGCGCAGGCGCGACGCGCAGCACCGAAGGGCCTCCGGCACGCCGGAGGCCCGTTCGTGTCCCAGGCCAGCGCGTCGGGCGGGCCGGCGATCGAGGCGAGGCGCAGCGAACTCGCGGCCCGGCCCGATTCTCGAGATCCGAACGCGAACCCGTTGCTGAAGACTCCCAGCTTGTCCTGTTGTGCGTGTCCTTGGCCGTCCTCGCTTACGTCGGCCCGGTGTAGCGGCTGCGGGCGGAGTTGGTCGCGCTGCGGGTGATCCTGGGCGGCCTCAACGGCCTGATCGTCATCCTCCTGCTCTTCAGCCTCTGGCATGCGGCATTCGCGCTGGGCGTGCGCCTGACCCTCGCCTTCTTCGCAATCACGACGGTCACGTCCTGGATCTTCGAGGAGATCGGCGTCGTCACGGGGCTCGTCTATGGCCCCTACCACTACACGTCGACGCTGGGCCCCGTGCTCGGCTCGGTTCCCGTCCTGATCCCCCTTGCCTGGTTCATGCTCGTCTACCCGAGCTACGTCCTCGCCAATCTCGCCGGGCATGGATGGCCGATCGGAACACCCGGAGGGAGCCGCCAGCTCGTCAGGCTTGCGTTCATCGGCGCCGTCGTGATGACCGCGTGGGACCTCGTCGTCGACCCAATCCTTTCCGGTCCGACGGTCGCCGCGTGGGTGTGGGAGCGCGGTGGTTCCTATTTCGGCGTCCCGCTCCAGAACTACCTCGGCTGGATCGCGACCACCTTCACGGTCTATCTCCTCTACCGCTCGGTGGAGCGACGTTGGACACACCAGCCAGTCGATCCCCCATCTCCTTCGTTCTAGGTCTGTTCTCCCGCGAAGCGGCCGCGACGCAGCCCGCAGCGGGTGTCGGTCGCGACCGAGCGCCACGTTGCCGGCCTGCGCGAGGGCACCGGCAGGCTTCGTCGTCGAGCGGCCGCCATGCTTGGCTCGTTTCGTGGGCTAACGGTCGCCGAGCAGCTCGTGCTGGAGTGACGCTGCCACCCATTCGCGGTAGCGTGCGGCCGGCCAGCCGCGGACGTTCACGAGCAGGTGGTAGAGGCCCGGATCGTTGAGAACCCAGACGATGTCGGCCGCGCTCTCCGCGTCGATCCCATCGCGCATCGGCCCCTTCGCCGCGGTGTCGGCGACGACGTGCGCAGCGCCGATCCGGCGCTCCTGCTGGATCTTGTCCCAGACCGGCCGGACCCCCGGGTCTGCCGAGGCTGCCCCGCGGATCGCCTCGTAGACCGCCGCGACGCGACCGCCGAGGTCGGCAACGAGCCCGGCATACAGCTCGAGGTATCGGCGGGGGTCCGGCTCTGAGCGGATGGCGCGCGAAGCCGCGCGGTCGGGGAGCGAGACCGGCTCGTCGTCGCCGACGAGCGCCACATCGTAGGCATGCTTGAGGAGTGCGGCTTTGCCGCCCACCGCAGTGAAGACGGTCGCCCGACTTACGCCAGCGGCTTGGGCGATCGCGTCCATCGAGGTCGCGCCGTACCCGATCTCGACGAACAGCCGCGTCGCTGCGTCGATGATCGCGCGCTGCGTTTGGCCGGCGTGCGCCGCCCGGAGCGGCGAACGATAGGGCCGCTTGACAGGTGTCCGTTGTGTCATCAGACTGATAGTATAGTCATTACGCTCTAAGTCTTGTTGACAGGCTGGGCGGTGACACCAACCCGGGGGAACCACGATCATGATCGCCGACGCGCAGACAGGACGCGAACCGCTCACGGTGGTCCATCGACTCCAGGCGGCGACGAACGCTCACGACCTCGATGCCCTCGTCGACTGCTTCACGGCCGACTACCGAAGCGACATCCCGCTCCACCCGTCGCGCAGCTTCCGCGGAAGCGAGCAGGTTCGCCGCAACTGGGCCCAGATTCTCGCCGGCGTTCCGAACCTCCACTCGGAGCTCATCCGGGAGGCGGTCGACGGCAACGTTGCGTGGGCGGAATGGGAATGGACAGGCACTCGACGCGATGGTGCGCCCCACCTGATGCGCGGGACGACGATCGTCGGTGTCGAGGGCGAGCGGATCGCCTGGGCCCGCTTCTACATGGAGCCGGTCGTCGACGACGGGATCGGGATCGACACCGCGGTCGCGCAGGCCTCCGCGGTCGTGCAGGCCGCCGCGCCGGCCTCCGACCGATGATCGTCGTGGCCGGTGCGTCCGGCACCCTGGGCCCGTTGCTCGTCCCGCTCCTCGTCGGGCGTGGGGAGCCCATGAGGGTCGTGACGCGCGACCCGGATGCGGCGAGTCGGAAGGTGTCGGGCGTCGAGCTCATCGCGGGTGACGTAACCCGACCCGCGGACGCCCGCCGGGCAGTCGAGGGCGCGCGCGTCGTCGTCTCGGCGATCACCGGCTTCGCGTCGCCGGCCGGGCTCCAGGCGGTCGACATCGAAGGCAACCGAATCCTCGCCGACGCTGCGGCCCGGGCGGGCGTAGAGCAGTTCGTCCTCTTGTCGGTCGCCCAGGCGATGGCCGATCATCCGATGGCGCTGTTTCGGGCGAAGTTCGCGGCCGAGCAGGCCATCCGGACCAGCGGCATCGGGTGGACCATCATCCGCCCAACGGCGTACCTCGAGACGTGGCTCGGGCTGATCGGCGGGCCGCTCGTGGCGAAGGGCAAGACCCTGGTCTTCGGCCGGGGCCGCAACCCGATCAACTTCGTCTCCGCGCTCGACGTGGCGCGCGTTGTCGACCTCGCGATCGCCGATCGGTCGTTCCGCGGAAAGGTCGTCGAGATGCCGGGACCCGAGAACCTCACGCTCGACCAGCTCGTCGCGATCATCGAGTCCGTCTATGGGCGCTCGGGCCGCGTCTCCCACACCCCACGAGCCGCCATGCGCCTGCTGTCGATCGCGCTTGGACCGATCGATCGGATGCGCGCTGGACAGATTGCGGCAGCGCTCGTGATGGACACCCGCGACATGACGATGGACGGGCGCGCCGTTCGAGCCGCATATCCGTCGATCCCGATGACGACCGCGGCGACCGTCGCGGAGCGCTTGTTCGGCGCGACAGCCGGGCACGTGGTGCAGCCAGCGACAACGTGAACCGGGCTGGCCGCTCCAGCGTCCCTGGTTGCCACCCGGCATTGCTCGGCGCTGCCTCACCGGCCCGCCGCGGAGGCAATTGTCCGGGGCGCTACATCGCGCCAACGAGGTTACCGCTCATGCAGCTCGCCTCCCGACACGACGGGTTCATCGTGTCGGGCGTTCGGCAGACGGTCCGCTTCAGAGACGCGATTGCGGCAGTGCGCCCGGTCGGTGGCTCAGCCGCCGTCCCGCAGGTGGCGCCCGAAGAACGCGACGATCCGGCCCCGGGCGTCGAGGGCGGCCGGCTCGACGAGGTCGATCCCCCCGGTGAAGCGGCCCATCACGGCGAAGAGCCACGGCGTCTTCTCGTCCCGGTGGTCGTTCATGAACGAATGACCCGCCTCGGGATACTCCTTCACGTCGTGGTCGACGTCGAGGGACGTGAGGATCCCGTCGAGTCGCTCTGCGGCTCCCTTGAGCGAGCGGTCCCGGGCCCCGTAGCTCGCGACGATCGGGCACGCGTCGCGCAACGACGTCAACGGCTGCGCAGGGATCGCCCCGTAGTTGACGCTCGCGGCGGCGAACCCGTGCCCGGGTGCGAGCGCGAGGGCGAAGCCGCCGCCCATGCAGAACCCGATGACGCCGACCCTCCCGGTGCAGTCCGGCCGCGCCGCCAGCCACGCGCGGGTCGCCTCGACGTCGTCGAACGAGCGCCCCTTGCCCGCGCGGAGGTCGCCCATCGTCGCGAACAGGCACCGGTAGAGGTTGCCGCGCGAGAAGAGGTCGGGCGCGATGGCGAGGTAGCCCGCCGCGGCGAGCCAGTCGGCCTGGCGACGGACGTCCTTGCTCATGCCGCCTGCGTCGTGGATGACGACGACGCCCGGCCAAGGTCCATCGCCGGCAGGCTGTGTCACGTAGGCCCGCAGGCGCGCCGCCAGCGTTTCGATGGTCACCTCGGTCATGGGGAACCCTCGGTAGGAGCGGGGCCAATGATCCGGTCGCTGTCGATCGCCCGGGGCATTCTCGCGCGGACCGCTCCATCACGTCGGCTCGCCGTTGGATGCGGGCCGTTCGGGCGACGCCGATGATGTCCTTACGGGCCTTGGCGCGCACCGGCATATCACGCGTTCCGCAGCACAACTAGGCGAACGGTCTTTGAGATTCGACTGGAGGGCTAGCATGTAGATGGCCCCCGCTCCGCACGTCGACGGCGATCCCTTTTGGGGTTCGGCTAGATCGCGCCGATCGGGGGCCATCTGCCTGGGGTGGCCGGCCATCCCGACGGCCGAATCGGGCGGCACAATTCCGGGGCGGCTCAGCGTGTCATCGGGGTCAGGTGGTAGCGCGCGATCACGTCGGGCAGCCAGTCGGGCTGCGCGAACGGCAGCTGGTACCGCTCCCCAAGCGCTGCGATCGCGGCGGGGTCCGGCGCCCCAACCGCCGTCATGTCGGTGAGCTCGCGGAAGAAGCCCTCGAACCCGGCCGGCGAGATCACCTCGATCATCCGGGCGGGTTTGGAGCCCGCGTTCCACATCGCGTGGACCTCGCCGCGTGGCTTGATGATGTAGCCCCCGGGACCCAGGACGACCTCCTGGTCGTTCGAGCGGAACCCGATCTCGCCCTCCAGCACGATCGAGTACTCGTCCTCGAGGTGGTGAATATGGGGAGGTACGAGCGCGCCGACCGCGAAGGGGTGCTCCACGATCGAGAGGGAGCCGCCGCTGTCCTCGCCGTCGATCTTGAAGACGACGCCGACGCCGGGGGCGAGACCACCCGCTCGGCCTTCACCCGGCTGCACGACCTTCAACCGCGCGACTGCCGTAGCGGATCCGAGTGTTGCCATCGCGAGACCCCCTTGCCCTATCGAGTGAACAGGGCTGTACAATGAACGCAGTTGGAGCGGCTGTCAATATCGAGTGAGCAGGTGCGTTCTACCAAATCACGGCCATATCACATGCGGCGACGCGCCGAGCAGGTCGACGAGACCCGCCAGCGCATCACCGAGGCCGCGGTCCGCCTGCACACCACGGTCGGGCCGGCCCACTCTTCGATCGCGGCCGTCGCCGAGGAGGCGGGCGTCACGCGGCTGACCGTGTACCGCCACTTCGCCGACCTCGACGCCCTGTTCGCGGCCTGCAGGGCGCACTGGTCCGCGCAGAACCCGCGGCCGGATGCCGGCGCCTGGCTCGAGATCCCGCGTCTCGAAGAGCGAGCACGACGTGCCTTCGGAGAGCTCTACGGCTGGTACCGGGACCACGCCGAGGAGCTGTACCCGATCAACCGGGACGCCGCGGCCATGCCCCTGTCCGCCCAGCTGGCGACGGAGACCGGGAACCGGATGCTCGCCGATGCGCTTGTCGCCGGGCACGCGGATGCCGATCCGGAATCCGGCTCCGACGGGGAGGGACGCCTCCTTCGCGCCGTCGCCCGCCACCTCGTGGACTTCCTGACCTGGCGCTCGCTCGTGATCCAGCAGGGCCTCACCGACCGGGAGGCCGTCGACGTGGCGGTCCGGCTGCTGACGGCCGTTGGACAGAGGGACTCCGCGAACGATCCCTGAGGCCCTAGCGGGCCGGGTGATCCTTCGCGGGCTGGATCAGTTCAACCCATGCCGAACGCCAGGCAGGGGCTTCGAAGGCCGGGGCGAAGAATGTCGGCACGCGCCACACGCGACCGTCGCGAATCTCGCCGATCGAGACGACGTGCCACTCGGAACGGGCCGCCGCATCGTCGCCGCATGCATGAACTCCCCGTGATCCTCGCCGTCCGCCAATCCCCTCGGAGCTAGCCAGGCACCATCGCGGCGTCGAACCGATCCGCATCGACGCCGACACGGATGAGGTGAAGCCGAAGGACATCGATCGCCGCGGCCCGGACCGACGCCGGGTCTGCCGCAAGCCCCGTCGTCGGACCCGCGACGATGATGGCGAGCACGCGGCGCGCCAGCTCGCGGGCGGCCTCGGGCCCAAGACCGGAAGCGGCCGCGGCGATGACCCGCCCGAAGATCGCCTCTCCCTGGCCGAAGAACCGGGCGAGCTGCGGCTGCGACAGCGGCCGACCGACCTCGCGCGCCAGGTCGACAGCGAGCAGGTAGGCGGGCAGGACATCGATCACGAGATCGACGGTCATCCGGAGCTGGGCCAGCGGGTCGATGTCGGGGTCGATGTGGGTGGAGTCCCAGTCGAGGTGCTTCTCGTCGATGAGGAAGGTAGCGAACGCGGCCTTGGATGGGAAGTAGTGGTAGAGGGCGGCCGGGCTGAGGTGGCAGGCGTGGGCGAGCGCCTTGATCGTCGTGCCTCGATAGCCGCGCGCGCGAAAGACGGGCGCCGCGAGACGGAAGAGCTCATGGCGTCGACCCTCCATGCCGGCACCGAGCGCGGGGTCGAACGGCAGCCGGCTCACGGATCACCCGTCCGTGCGCCGAGGGCCTTCCTGACCAGTCCGTGCGCCATCGCGCGGATTGTGCGCCCCCCGCTCGCGGGAGGCGCCGAATGGGCCGAACCATCCTCGTGCGCCTGACCGGCAGGCGGTTCGTGCCGGCCGAAGACAGGGCTAGAGGTCGGCTGGGTCCCGGTAGCCGCGCAGCTGGGCGATTGGCGCGAGCGCTGCGATCGTGAGGCGGGTCAATGGCCACGGCGGACTCGTGGGACGGATCTCCCGGCCGAAGGCCCGAAAGAGGACCGGCAAGTGGAGCGGCTTCGGCATGCCGCCCTTGCCGAGCTTCCCCTCGTTGGCGAGACGGAAGAGGACCTCGAAGAAGTGGCGAGTATCGAGGGCGGGCTCGAAGGTCCCGACGTAGTGAGCCTCGGTGTCGGTCGGGTTCCAGAAGCGGTGGTTCACCGCCGGCGGGACGGTCACCGTCTCGCCCGGTCCCGCCCGGAACTCTTTCCCGTCGACCCAGAACGCGAGCTCCCCCGACATGATCTCGAACCCGCTCGCCTGCTCGGGATGGGTGTGGTTCGGCTCCCGCTCCTCGCTCGCTGGGCTCCAGCACTCGATCCGCAGGGTCTGACGCCTCCCCGGGGCGACGGGATGGCCGCCCCCATCCGGGTCGATGAAGCGCATTCGCTGTCCGGTGCGCTGGTTGACGATGAGCGACTGGTCCACAAGAGCCTCCTCGAGGGCTGATCGCACGAAGCCGGGACCGCCATCAGGACCGGCCCTCGTGGGCCTGCCGGCGGCGCAGCCCGTCGTCAGGCGCGGCTGGGCACCTGCGCCTCGCAGAGGGCCTTGAGGTTCTCGTTCGAGTGGCGCATCTGGCGCTCCAGGGCCCGCTCCATGAAGAGCTTGTTGGCGAGGTCGCCGATGAGGCCGCCCGGAAGCTCGTATTCCATCTCGAAGGTGCCGTCCGTGCCGCTTCCCGCTGCCTCGTTCCGAACGGTGTAGCGAGCTTTGCCGCCGCCCGGCGTCGTACCGGCCACTTCCATGAAGTAGAGCGGCTCGACCCGGACGACCTCGAACCGGGCTTCGAGGTGGCGACCGGCGATTTGGAAGACACGTGTGTAGCCCGCGCCCACGTGGTCAAGCCGCCCGGTGACATCCTTCACCTCGAGCACGCCTTCCGCCCACTCGGGCTGGCGACCGGCGTCGGTGCCGATGTCCCAGCAGACATCGAGCGGCGCGTCGACGTGGAACGTGTCGCGAATGTGGCCCATGACTGACCCTCCTCACCTGGTCCCGCACGGGACGACGCGGAGCGGATCGCGAGACAGGTGAACGCGTTCGACCGAACAGCCCGGACCGCGCCAGCGGTGCGGTCCCGAGTCCCCCGGGTCGATCCCGATGACGGCAGTGGACCACGGCGGGTCCCGAATGCGGCGAGGGCTTTATTCGATCTTGAGGGCCGGGCGCGGCGTCCCACGCGGTCCAAGACCGTCGCGGAGGGGAAATGGCGAGTCCCGAATCTCCCGATCGCGCGTAGGGCACGTCGCGGGGTTGTCAGAGCCCCGACGCTCGATGTGATATAGTTGCGTGAGCAACTACCTGTTCGAGGGGCGACTCTGTGGCAACCGAGACGACGACCAAGCCCGACTTCGCAGCAGCGGCCTCCGAGCAGGCCATCGACGCCGTGGCAGCGGCCCTCACCGCCAACAACATCGAGGCGATCGTCGTCGACACCGGCGAAGAAGCGCGGGAGCGGGTCCTCGCGCTGGTGCCGGACGGCGCCGAGGTTCATTGGGCGAAGTCGAAGACCCTCGACGATCTCGGGCTCAGCGATACCTTCCTGCAGTCCGGCAACTACGACCCGATCCGTCCCCGGTACATGGCGATGGACCGGGCGACCCAAGGCCGCGAGATCCGGAAGCTGATGGCCGCGCCGGACGTGATGCTCGGTAGCGTTCAGGCCGTCACTCTGGCCGGAGCGCTCGTGACCGCAAGCTACTCGGGCAGCCAGATCGGACCCTACGCCGCCGGCGCCGGCCGGGTGATCCTCGTCGTCGGCAGCCAGAAGATCGTTCCCGACCTGGACGCGGCGATGCGGCGGGTCAACGAGCACGTGACGCCGTACGAGGACGAGCGGCTCCGCGAACAGCTCGGCGTTGGCACGCGCCACGGCGAGCATCTCGTCGGTCATGTCGACGCCGTAGACGTGGCCGGTGGGTCCCACCTGCCGCGCGGCGAGCAGGACGTCGATCCCGCCGCCCGAGCCGAGGTCGACCACGCGCTCGCCCGCGGCGAGCTCGGCGATCGCGGTCGGGTTGCCCGACCCCATGGACGCCGCGCGGGCCTCGGCGGGAAGGGCGGCGACCTGCGCCTCGTCGTAGAACGAGTTGCACTCGGCGCTCGCGCCGCAGCAGCCTGTGCCGACGGTGCTCACCGCGGCGGTCACCGCGAGGGCGTAGTGCTCCCGGACCTGCGCTCGGACCTGCTCACTGACATCGCTCATCGTCGGGCCTCCAGAGATTGATCAACATCGATACGCTGATGATGGCGCAGACATCGACATGTGTCAATATCGACAGGGGTCGATGTTTAGGGGATACTGATGGTCATGGAGCTCGAGCTCGTCCCGGTCCACGCACCCGCCGCCTGCTGCACGCCGCGCAATGCCCCGGCGATGTCCGAGCCCGATGCCGCCGCGTTGGCCACGACGCTGAAGGCCCTGGCTGACCCTGGCCGGTTGCGGCTCCTGTCACTCCTCGCGGCCAACGACGGCTGCGAGTCGTGCGTCTGCGACCTGGTCGAGCCCCTCGGCCTGTCGCAGCCGACGGTCTCCCACCACCTCAAGGTGCTGGTGGACGCGGGCCTCGTCACCCGGGAGAAGCGCGGGGTGTGGGCGTACTTCACCCTGGTGCCGGGCGCGCTCGCCACGATCACCGCGCACCTCGGGTCCCACCTGACGGTGCCGAGCGCGGCATGAGCGACGTCACGATCGTCGCGATGACGGCCGATCACGGCCTCGACGTGCTACGCATCTACGCCGAGGGGATCGCGACCGGGCACGCGACCTTCGAGCCGGCGGCGCCGACCTGGGAGCGGTGGGACGCCGACCACCTCCGTGCGCATCGCTTCGTCGCCACCGACGACGCCGGTGCGGTGCTGGGCTGGGTCGCGGCCTCTCCCGTCTCCGGCCGGTGCACGTACGCGGGCGTCCTCGAGGAGTCCGTCTACGTCGACGCCATGGCCCGGGGCCACGGCGTCGGTCGTCGGCTCCTGGCCACGCTTCTCGCGTCGGCGCGCGAGGGCGGCGCCTGGACCGTCCAGGCCGGGGTCTTCCCGGAGAACGCGGCCAGCGTCGCGCTGCACACCGCTGCCGGCTTCCGGGTGGTCGGCACCCGCGAACGGCTGGGGCGGATGGGCTACGGCCCGCTCGCCGGTCGCTGGCGCGACGTGCTGCTGCTCGAGGACCGCCTGGAGGACGCTCCCGTCTGACGGCCTCGCCCACCGCCGTGTACGTGGCGATCAGCCCTGGTGGCCCGCTGGCGATCCGCCCGGCGCCGGCCCCCGCGCCCGGTCAGGCCACCGTCCAGGGCGAGCCGACGAGCAGGACGACGTCGACCGCCGCCACGACGATCGCCGCGAGGAACGGCAGGCGGCTGCGCCGGTCGCGGAGCGCGACGACGGTGCCGGCGGTGGCGACGGCCGCGGCCACAGCGAGGGCCACGACGCCCGCGGTCGTCACCCCGCCCGTGGGACCCGACACCAGCAGCACGGTCGCCCCCAGCAGGGCGCCGGCCGAGCCCAGGGCGGTCCCCGTCGCGCCGAGGCGGTGCGGCAGGCCCCGAACCCCCGTCGCCGCGTCGTCGAGCAGGTCGGGCAGCACGTTCGTGCCGTGCGCCCCGACGCCGATCAGGCCACCGGCGGCGACCACCCACCACGCCGCGGTCGGCCGGCCCGGCAGTGCTAGTGCCAGCGCCATGGGCAGCAGTGCGAAGGAGAGCGCGTACGGCGCCCAGGACCACACGGTCCGCTTGAGCCCCAGGTTGTACGCCCAGGCCGAGGCCACCGCGGCCAGGTGCACGCCGCCCGCGGCCCAACCCATCAGGAGGGAGAGCACCACGCAGGCCGCTGCGGCGGTGATCGCCGCGGCGCGCACGGCGCCGATGGCGACCCGCCCGTCGGCCACGGGCTTGTCCGGTCGTCCGACCGCGGCGTCCCGGACGGCGTCCACCCAGTCGTTGGACCAGCCGACCGAGAGCTGGCCGGTGAGCACCGCCGCGACGATGAGCACGGTGCGCGCACCGGCCCCGGACCCGACCACCAGCACACCGGCCAGGGCCGAGACCGCGATCGTCGGCCCGGGATGGCAGGCCAGGAACAGGTCGAAGCCGCCGACTCGACGCGCCCGCTGCCGCACGGGCGCGGTGTCCCTGCCGGCGCCGGACCGGTTCACGGAACGGGACGTGCGGGCCGTCGCGACAGGACCGCGACGGCCGCAGTGACGGCGAGCAGCCCGACGAACCAGACGATCCCCGTCAGCAGAAGGGCCTGCTGAGCCCGACGCTCCGTCGCGCCGAGCCCGACCCCGGCCACGACGACGCCGG
>JADGQH010000268.1 GCA_017881985.1 Chloroflexota bacterium
AAGGCGGAGGCCCGCGGCTTCTCCGCGGTCGCGGGGGCCCTCGCCCCCCAGGACCGCGACGTGCCGGCGGCGTCGATCCTCGACCTGGCGCGGTCGATGACCCGGCTCGAACCATTCGCCGCCCTCGGCCGCGAACTGCTCGATCTGTGCGATGCGACAAGGGCTGCGGAGCATGTCGAGCATCGGCGGCTGGTGATGGGACTCGTCGAGCGGATCCTCAGCTCGCTGCCCGGCCCGACGATGCTGGCGTTCGAGGACCTGCAGTGGGCCGACGACGTGAGCCTCGAGGTCATTTCGGAGCTGGCGCGACAGTCACGCGACCGACAGCTCCTCCTGACCGGCGACTACCGGACCGAAGAAGTGGCGCCCGGCGCGAGCCTTCGGGACTGGCGAGCACGACTCATCACCCAGCGGATCGCGGAGGACGTCCGGCTCGCCCCGCTAACCATGGTCGAGACCGCCCTCGTCACGACGCTGATCCTCGACACGGGGCTCCCGGCCCCGCGAGACGTGGCGGCCGCGGTATTCGAGCGGACTGATGGGATCCCGCTCCATATCGAGGAACTTCTCGGCGCGCTCAGCGCCGAGGCCCGAGGCGATGGCAGGGCGATCCGGGAGGCAAGCGTCCCCGAGACGATCGAGGATGCCGTCATCGCCCGGATCGCGCAGCGTTCACCCGAGGCACAGGCCGCCGCACGCGCGGGGGCCGTCATCGGTCGTTGCTTCGTCCCAGAGGTGCTCGCCGGGATCCTGGATGTGCCGCCGGGGGCGCTTGAGATGCCGCTCCAGGAGCTCGTCGACCATTTCGTCCTCGACCCGCCTGGCGTGCGCGGCCTGTACGACTTTCGGCACCAGCTGCTGCGCGACGCGCTGTACCGCACGATCCCAGCCTGGGAGCGCCGCCGGTTCCACGCCCGGGCCGGCGAGTTCGGAGCCCAGCTCGAGGGAGCGTCGGAGGTCCACGCCTCCGTCCATTACGAGCGCGCCGGCCTCCGCCGACAGGCGTTCGAGGCGGCCGTGGCAAGTGCCCGGGACGCCGCGCGACTGCTGGCGCACCGCGAGGCGTTCGAGCTCTATCGACGCGCCGTCGCCAACCTGTCGGACGACCTCGATGCCGGTGATCGGGGAGTGCTTCTCAACGCGTATGCCGGTGAGGCCATGGCGGTCGAAGAGAACGAGATCGCCGAGCGCACCTTCCGGGAGGCCCGCGCGGCCTACCTCGACGCCGGCCAGCCGGCGAAGGCCGCAGAGATGCTCGTCGGCGTCCTCCACGTCTGGCGTCGCGAGCTCCGCTCGGCCGGGGACCGGTCCGCCCTGGCCACGTCGCTGTTCGAGGAGCTCGAGATGCTCCCCGCGAGCAGCCTCTGGGGTGGGCAGAAGCTGCCTGGCTGGTTGTTCAGTGAGGCGGTCCGGATCCACCTGGACGCGATGGCCATCGACACCGCCCACTCGGCGATCGAGACGATGCGCGAAGACGCGACCGCGCACGACGATGCATGGGCCGTGATCGAGGCGAACGAGCTCGCGGCGATCGTGGCGGTCGTCGAGGGCCGGGTGGCCGAAGGTCTTGACGGGATCTCGGCTGCGGCCCACGCGGCTCGGGAGCGGGGCTTCGAGGACCTGGGGATCACCGCCTATCGCGACGCTGTCGTCATGGCAGTGCGGGGCATGGAATACCGGCGCGCTGCAGACTGGATCGCCGATGGGTTGCGCTACGCCGACGCGATCGAGCAGTCGCACTGCCGACATGTGATCAGCGCGACATCGGCGCTCGTCGACTGGGCCGGCGGCGACTGGTGCGAGGCGTCCGCAACCGCCCGCCAGGCGATCGCCGACCAGGGGTCCGAGCGCGCGGTGACGACGGCTCGCTGGGCGGTCGGGTACGTAGCCCTGGGCCGAGGGGACTTCCAGACGGCCGACGTAGAGCTGTCGGCCGCGTTGTCGGTCGGGAAGGAGAGCGGCGCGATCGACCTTATCCTCCCGCCGCTCTGGGGACTCGCCGAGGCCGCACTCCTCGCCGACCGTCCCGACCAGGCGGCCGGGTACTGCCACGACGCCCTCGAGCGGGCACGTTCGACGGGCGAGCGAGCTCTCCTGGCGCCGTTCGTCGTCACCGGGGTGCGTGCCGAGCAGGCCGCCGGACGGCCCGCGGAGGCGGAGGCGTGGCTTGCGGCCTGTGCGCAGCACCTCGCCGCCACGCCCGCCGTTGCGCAACCGGCCCTCGACCACGGCCGGGGCCTCGTCGCTCTCGCCGCAGGTGCGACCGGCGTGGCGCGCCACGCATTGCAGGCCGCGGTCGATGGATGGGACGAGCGGGGACGGGTCTGGGAGGCGACCTGGGCACGCCTCGACCTCGCGAACTGCCTGACTCGCCTGAACCGCTTCGCCGACGCCGTGGTGCTGGCCGTCGAAGCACGCGCGGTCGCGTCTCGGCTGGACAGTCGACCGATCGCAGATCGAGCGGATGCCCAGCACCGGATGGCGCGCGGCCACGTGTCCGTGGATGAACCGTGGCGCCCGTTGACGGCTCGCGAGTTCGCCGTCGCGAGGCTCATCACCGAGGGGCTGACGAACGCCGAGATCGCCGGCAAGCTGTCGATCGCGCCGAAGACCGCCAGCAGTCACGTGGAGCACATCCTGGCGAAGCTCGGAGCGTCGCGGCGGGCCGAGATCGCCGCTTGGGCCACTTCCGTGGAGCGCGCGCCGGGACGCTGACGAGCGGCCCGGGTCGTCCCGTGCGCGTCCCATCCCGCGAACAAGGCGGAGCGCGGCGTGAAGGCCCCGGGGGCCACGTGACGGCGTCAACGCCGCGCAGGGGCCATCTTTCGTCTCGCGTCCATGCACGATCCGTTCATCGTGTTGAGGCACTGAGCCGATCAAGCGTTCCGCTCGGCGGACCGTGCCCTGCCATTGACGGCGGCTCATCGCTGACGAATTGGGCCGATCGCCCGAATTCGAGTGAACGTTTCCGGGAACAGCGACGCCATACCCTGTTGAGGACGACCACGCTGGTCGTCCCTCAGGCGAGGCGATCGTGGATCAACGAGGGCTCATCGAGCGGGCGAGGCGGGGCGATCATGACGCCTTTGCCGAGCTCGTCGATGGCGCTCTTCGGCGGCTGGACGCGGCTGCCCGGCTGATCCTTCGGGACCCCCACCTGGCCCAGGACGCGGTCCAGGAGGGCCTGATCCGTGCCTGGCGCGATCTGCCAGGGCTTCGTGATCCGGATCACTTCGACGCCTGGCTGCATCGCCTGACCGTCAACGCCTGTCTCGATCTCGGTCGACGCCGTCGCCGGCGCCCGATCGAGGTCGAGCTCTCTCCGATCGATTCGCTCAGCGTGCCCGACCACTCGGGTGCGTTCGCCGACCGCGAGCTCCTGGACGCGGCGCTCCGGCGCCTCGATCCGGGCCATAGAGCCGTCGTCGCCCTGCATTACCTCCTGGGGATGCCGCTGCCGGAAGTGGCGGCGTCGCTGGGCATTCCGTACGGAACGGCCAAATCGCGACTGCATTACGCGCTCACCGCGATGCGCACGGGTGCGCAGGTCGGAGCCTACGAGGCCCCGACGACGATTCCGGGAGGCCAACCGGCATGAAGTCCGACCGACGCTTCGAACAGGACCTGCCCAGCCTCCTCGAGGACCTCTACATGGGCCCGATGCCCCCCTACCGCGACTACGTCCTCCAACAGACCGCCCGCACCCGCCAGCGGCCGGCCTGGGCAATTCCTGGAAGGTGGCTCCCCATGGTTGACATCGCTCGTCAGCCCGTCCTCGTGCCGCGCCTGCCGTGGCGCACGATCGGGCTCGGCCTCGCACTCCTCGCGTTGCTGGTCGGGTTGATTGCGGCGCTCGTCGTGGGCGCGCGTCCCCGCCTACCGGCCCCGTTCGGGCTCGCCCGGAACGGGCTCGTCGCATACGCCAGCGGCGGCGACATCTTTACGGTCGATGCCGGGACGGGCAAATCGACTGCAATCGTCAAGGGTCCCGGTGATACCGATCCTCGCTGGTCACGGGACGGCACGCGGCTTGCCTTCACGCGACAAGACGTCGGCTCTGGCACGAGTCTCTTGTACGTCGTGGCAACCGACGGGTCCGGCCTGATCCAGGTCACGCCCAAGCCTCTCCCCGCGACCGAGATCGAGACCTACACCTTCTCCCCCGACGGCAAGGAGATCCTGATCTCCGCAAGCCCCGATTCGTTCACTCACATCCTGATCG
>JADGQH010000062.1 GCA_017881985.1 Chloroflexota bacterium
CGCAGCGTCACCGCGTGCCCGACCTTAGCCATGGTAATAGAACGGGTGTGCGATATCAATGCGGTCCATCAGCCGCGCGCGGCCGTCCGAGTCGGCCACTCGCCGGGCCGACTCGGCCACTCGCCGCCACCCGAGTCGGCCACTCGCCGGTCCGAGTCGCCGGGCCGTCCGAGTCGCCCCGCGGCCAGTCGCCCGTCAGAGCCGGGCGAGGATCTCCTGGCGCTTCGCGGCGTACTCGTCGTCGGCGACCAGGCCCGCAGTGCGCAGGCTTTCGAGCTCGACGAGGCTCGCCTGGACCGACGCGGGCGCGGGCTCGCCCGCCGGCGGCGCCGACGAGGCGGGTATTTGCCCGGTCGCGGAGGTCGGGGCGGTGGCGTCGAGACGCGGTGTGAGGGCGGCCGCGGATTCGACCGGGTCGCCGGCCGAGGGCCCCAGCTCGACGAGGTAGGTCGGCAGTCCGACCTCCATCCAGCGGCGTTCGGCAGCGGCCGTGGCGAGGACGCCGAGCCAGCGCGCGAGCGCCTCGAAGTGGTCGTCCCGGGCCCTCGATGCAAGGAGGCCGCGCCGGTTGGCCACGGTGAGGAAGAGCGGGCCGCTCGTTCCCGCGACCCCGGCCGGCGCCTCGCCCGCGCCGGTTGCCGGCGCCGCTGCGTACGCGAGCGTCACCTCTCCGTGTCGGGCCGCAGCACCGACGATGACGCGGAGCGGGATCTCGGCGAGCAGCGCTCCCGATGATCGACGTTGCGCCACGAGCCCGCCGTCGCGCAGGGCGAGCACGGCGTCGTCGGTTGGCTGGACGGCGTCGCCTGTCATCCGGTAGGTGAGCGCGTCGGCGAGGTGCGCCACCGCAGCCTCCAGCGTCGCCTCAGACCCGTCCTTGCCGATCGCGTTGACCTTCATCGTGTAGCGGATCGTGAGGTTGCGCGCGACGCGCAGCGTCTCCGGGGCCTCCGATAGCCGTACGGCGCCGATCGCGCCGGCCGCGGCCTCGTCTCGTCGCGACGCGTGTGCCGCGCGGCAGCTGGGGCACGCATCGAGGAGGGGATGGACGAACGCACCGCAGGCCGGGCAGCCGAGATCATCGAGGGTGAGCCACATGCTCACAGGGTACCGCCCCGGCGATGTCAGCTCAGGCCGATGTCAGCTCAGGCCGCTATACGAATGGAGGCCGCTGAACCAGAGGTTCCCGAAGAGCGTGAAGAGCACCATCCCGAACCCCACCACGAGCACGATGGCCGCCGGTCGGCCGCGCCAGCCCTTCTGGTTTCGGAGGTGGAGGTAGACGGCGTACGCGAGCCACGTCACGAGGGCGCTCGTCTCCTTCGGATCCCAGCCCCAGTAGCGGCTCCAGGCGATCGACGCCCACCAGCTGCCGAGAACGATCATCGTGGCGAAGACGGGAAAGCCGATGATCACGGCCCGGTATGCCACGGCGTCGAGGACCTCGCGCGAGGGGAGCCAGGCGAACCGGTCGACGGTTCGACCGTCCGCCAGCCGCTTCTCCTGGACGAGGTAGCCCACGCCCGCCGCGAAGCTCATCGCGAAGATGCCGTAGCTGAGCATCGCGAAACCGACATGGATCGTGAGGAGCGGCGGGTTCTGGAGCGCCGGCACGAGCGTCTCGATCGCGTTCGGCAGGGTCCAGCTGTAGAGGAAGAGCGCAAGCGCCACGCCGAGGGGGAGGAATCCCAGCGAACGGACGGGGTAGCGCCGCTGGACGAAGAGGTAGCCGCCGACGATCGCGGTCGTGAACGCGACGCTGAACTCGTACAGGTTCCCCCACGGGCCGCGGCCGACCGCGATGCCGCGAAGGAGCAGCGCCGCGGCGAGCAGCCCGAACGCCGCCCAGGCAAGGCCGATGGCGAACGGGCCGGCGGCGCTCCGCGGGGCGCCCTCTCGATCCCCGGCCTCCAGCTCCTCCACGAAGCTGCCGCCGACCGCCCCCGCGAATGCCGGAGCGCTCCACGGGGCGAATGCCGCCGCCAGGCGCCGGCCCGTCGCGAGGAGGACGGTGTGGGCGACGTGGGCGGCGAACGCGCCGACCAGGAGGATCCCGGCGACGACGTAGAGGTAGTAGGAGCCCGCCGCCATGTCAGGCGATCGCCGCGTGGTACGAACTTGCCGCCATGTCAGGCGATCGCCGCGCCGCCCGGCGGCGGACCGGCCGGTCGCGCGATCTCGATGCCGCGCCGGACGTTGAGGACCAGGCCGCAGTTGCCGCAGGTTCCGATCTGGGCGAGTCGCTCGACCCGGCACATCGGGCAGATGACGCTGAGATCCTCGCCGTCGTCCGTGCGCGCGGTGCCGAACGGGTAGACCAGGCCCGTCCGGAGGCTGAACGGTGCCCCGGCGGGCGGCGCGAGATGGCCGCCGGCGTCGCGTTCCATCGCCCGCGCGCCCTCGACGTGGCGGACCCGGGCGCGCGGCTTGAGGAGCCCGAAGATCGTCCAGCGCCCGAGCATCGCGAGCAGGAGCAGCGCGACGAGCGGGGCGACGAACAGCGGGATGAGGGCGATGAGCGCGCCCCAGTCCGGGCTCACGACCTTCGAGACGAGGTCGAGGAAGCCGGCCCACCCGTTCTGGATGCTGGTCGCGAGATCGCCGCTCACCGGCGGCATTCTAGACGCACGTCAGGACGAAGTGCCACGACGGATCAGCCGACGGGTCGGCCGCGCTTCGGATTGCCCGTCTTCTTGGTGGCGCCACGTCCCGGATTCCAGCCCGGTCGCACCGGTCCCTCGTCGCCGGTCATCTCGGCCGGTGCATGCGCGGGGGGCCGCGGCCGGCCCGCAGCGGGTGATTCGAGGCGCTGCCGCCCGAGCTGCTCGGCCATCCAGCCGTTTCGCACCGTCCGGGCGCCGAACCGGCGGAGGGACGTCGCCAGCTCGTTGTCGTCGGTCACGATGAGCGTCGTCGCGGGGGCCATCCCTGCCAGCTCGACCAGGAGCGCGTCCGCCGGCCGCTTGCCCGAGTACCGGACCTCGATCCCGGCGGTAAGCCGGCGGTCGATCGCACCGGGTGCGGGCGTCCCGTCGAGCACGACGGTTGCCTGGACGCCGGCAGGAACGAGCGCGCGAAGCCGCCCGACCACCGCCGCGGGCGGGAGCGGGCCATCCGCCCGACCCAGGGCGTGGAGGAGGTTGGTCCCATCCACGAGGAGACGGGTCATCCCCGCGAGCGGGTCGGGAGTGCGCGGCATCCGTTGATGGTACGCCGCACACTGCGGAACGCCGACGGCGGGCCGCCGGCCTTGGCCGGGCTCACCCGAACGGTGGCCGGCCGCCGGCCGAGGCCCGGCCCGGACCCGTAGCCGGCCGCCGGCCGAGGCCCGGCCCCGAACCCGCTACGCTTGCGGCGATGCTCCTCCTCGTCGATCTCGATGGCGTCGTCTATCGCGGCGCCGCGCCGGTCCCCGGCGTCGCGGACGTGCTGGCGGCCCGCGCGGCCCGGGGCGACTCGGTCGTCTATGTCACCAACAACTCCATGCACTACCGGGCCGACTACGTCACGCGCCTCGGCGCGATGGGCGCGCCCGTCACGCCCGATCGTGTCGTCAGCTCCGCGCGGGCGACGGCGCTCTACCTGGCCGGCCTCGACGGCATCCGCCGCGTGCTGGTGGTGGGCGCGAGCGGCCTCGAGCGCGAATGCCGCGACGTGGGGCTCGAGGTCGTGACGGCAGCCCACGCGGCGAGCCTTCATGCCCGTGAGGGCCTCAACGGGTGGGATGCCGCCGGCGGCCCGGACGCGGTCGTCGTCGGGCTCGACCCGCAGTTCACCTACGGGAAGCTGACCGTTGCCGTGGACTGCATCCGGCACGGGGCCCGGTTCGTGGCCACGAACCGCGACCCGGTCTACCCGACCGAGCGCGGGACGCGCCCCGGTGCCGGCAGCATCGTGGCCGCGGTCGAGGCAGGCGCCGAGGTCGTCCCGATCTCGATCGGCAAGCCGGCGCCGCTCCTCCTGGAGATGGCCGCCCGCGCTGCCGGGATTCCCGTGCGCGATGCCGTGATGATCGGCGATGGCATCGCCACCGACCTCGCCGCGGCCGTCGCGATCGGCATCCCATGCATCCTCATGCTCACTGGTGTCTCGTCGCGCGCCGACGTCGACGCTCTCCCGGCCGGGCGGCGGCCGGTCGCGCTCGCTGACGACGCGGCCGCCCTCGCGGCCGCCCTGGACTCGATCCGCCCGGAGGCGATCCGCAGCGCCGTCGTGTGATCAGGCCCCAATTCGACCGGAGGAAGACCCCCATGTCCACCGTCCTGGTCACCGGAGCGTCCGGTTTCGTCGGAAGCCACCTGCTCCCGGAGCTGCTCGGCGCCGGCCACCGGGTCGTCGCGCTCGTGCGCTCGCCGGCGAGTGGCGAGAAGGTGACGCGGCGACTCCCCGCAGCCCTGGCCGCGAACCTCGAGCTGCGCACCGGTGACGTCGACCGCCCGGCCACGCTGCCTGCCGCGCTTGCCGGGGTGGACGCCGTGGTGCACCTGGTGGCGATACCGCGCGACTCGAACGGCGGCCGGCAGCTCCTCGCGGTCAACCTCGACGGGACGCGAAACCTGGTCGCGGCGATGCAGGCGTCCGGCGTCATGCGCCTCGTCCACCTCGGTGCCCTGGGCGTGGAGGACCGCGAAGAGCTCCACTACGCGAAGTCGAAGGCGCGTGCCGAGCGGGCGGTCCGGGAGAGCGGGCTCGACTGGACCATCCTCAAGCCCTCGCTGCTGTTCGGCCCGGGTGACGGGTTCTTCAACATCGTCGCTGACCTCGTTCGTCTCTCGCCCGGGATCGTGCCCGTGCCCGGCGATGGAAGGAGCCGCTTCCAGCCTCTGCACGTGGGCGACCTCGCGCTCTGCCTGCGCCTCTCCCTGGAGCGGCCCGAAACGGTGGGGCACGCCTTCGAGCTCGGCGGACCACGCGTGTGGACGTACCGCGAGATCACCGCGGAGGTCTGCCGCGGCATGGGCAGGCGCCGCGCGATCCTCCCGATGCCGGTGCCGCTCATCAGGCTCGTCGCCGGCGCCGCCGAGGCCGTCCACCTGCCGTTCCCGGTCGCCACCGACCAGCTCCGCCAGCTCGCGCTCGACAACGTCGGGCCCCTTGACGGCGTGCACGCCGCGTTCGGCTTCATTCCGCGCAGAATGGAAGGCGAGCTCCAGTACCTGCGTCGCCGCAAGGCCGTGCAGGGGCCGATGCCGACGGCGTGAAGCCGGCGCTCCAACGGAATGGTCGGGAGGTTCGGTGCTCCGCCGCTGGTTCGCACCCCTCGCATGGCTCCTCGCCGCGGTGGTCATCGCGCTCGGCTCTGCGGGGATCGCGGGCGGACTGGACCATCTGCCATCGACGGGCGCACGGCCCGAGCTCACCTACGGTGCCGACCGGGCGATCGCCCCGGGCCTCGACGCGGCGACGGTCGACCTCCGGGCGCTCTCGGACCAGGTGGATGCGCTGGCCGGACAGGGCCGCGATGCGCTCACGGCGCTCGTCGCGCGCGACACGCCTGGTCTCCAGGCCGCCATCGGCGCCGGCGAAGCGCAGATCGTGAAGATCCAGGCGTCGGCCCGCGAGCTGCGTGACCGGCTCGCCGCGCTGCCGGGCCTCGACGCGGCGGTCGCCGCGGCCCGCTACAGCCCGACCACCCTTGCCCGCTACGCGACCCTGGTGGCCGCGCTGCCGGCCGTCGACGCGCTCGACGACGACTGGGCCCGCCTCGCGGCGGGCTCCGTCCCGGCGACCGAGCTGACCGCGAATCTCGCCGCACATGACGAGATCGCGGGCCAGGCCGTGCGCCAGGGAGCGGCCGGGAAGTACGCGGCCGCGATCCGGACGCTCGCGCTGGCCACGGCACAGCTGGCCGCCGCACGGACCGTCCGCGACCAGCTTGCCTCGCGGGTCGACACGAGCACGCTGGACACGTGGATCGACCGGAACGCCACCTACGACGCCGCCGTCGGCGACCTCTGGGCCGCGGTGCTTGCTTCGCCGACGCGCGTGACGGACGCGGTTCGCGCGGCAGCCGCGCGCGAGAAGACCGCCAAGGCCCAGCTGCCGCAGGACACCAGCGCGCTGGTGGTGATCCTCGGTGACGTCGCGCGCGGGGGCCTCAACCAGGCGGTCATCGCGATCGAGGAGGCGCGCGGCCGGCTGCTCGACGCGTTCGCCGCGGCGGCCGCGCAGGCGTCCCCGGACGCCTCGCCCGCGCTAGACTGAGGCCGATTCCCGGCGCCCCGGCGTCGGTCAGCTCGCGCCCCGGAGGAGCCCGACCTCGATGCAGCTTCGCGTGGTCTCCGATCAGCCCTGGAACGTGCCGGCCGACGTCCTCGTGCTTCCCTTCGTCGGCGATCCCGTCTTCGAGGGCGAGCTGGCCGAGATCGATCGGCGCGCGGGCGGCGAGCTGCACGTGCTGGCGGGCTTCCGCGAGCTCCGCTCCGAGCGGTACGCAAGTGCTCTCTCGTCGGCCGGCCAGCTGCCCGTCGGCCGCATCCTGGCGATCGCCGCGGGGCCGGCGGCCGGGCTGGACCGCGAGACGGCCGTCCGGCTCGGGGCCGCAATGCAGCGGCGCCTCGCCGGTCGTCCGGTCCGCCGGCTCGCCGTCTGGCTCGGCGCCGTCGCCGCATCGCTCGTGGGCGGGACGGAGGCAGCCGCTGAGCTGATCACGCGCGGCATCGTGGAGGGCAGCTACGACCCCGCGGCGCTCTACGGGACCGGGAAAGCGATCCCGGACGAGGGACCGCCCGCCATCGAGGAGCTGATCCTCATCGTCCCGGTTGCCGCTTCGGCGGTTGCGACGACGCGCGCCGCGGAGCGGGGCGTCGTGGTCGGCGAGGGCACGAACCTGACCCGCGGACTCGCGAACCGGTCCGCGAACGACGTCACCCCGCAGGTCCTCGCCGACGAGGCGCGGGCGCTCGCGGCAGCCCATGGCCTCGCGGTGGACGTGCTCGACGAGAAGCAGGCGGCGAAGCTCGGGATGGGGATGTTCCTGGCGGTGGGGCAGGGCAGCGTGAATCCGCCCCGCATGATCGTCCTCCGATCCGGTGGGAAGGGCGAGACGGATGCCGCCGGGCGGCGGCTCGCGCTCGTCGGCAAGGGTGTCTGCTTCGACTCGGGCGGCATCAGCATCAAGCCGGCCGACCGGATGGACGAGATGAAGACGGACAAGACGGGCGCCTGCACGGTGCTCGCAGCCGCCGTCACGGCAGCCCGGCTGGCTCCCGGAATCCCGCTCCTCGCGATCGCGCCCGCCGTCGAGAACATGCCCGGGCCGGGTGCGTCCCGTCCCGGGGACGTCGTGCGCGCGATGAACGGCAAGTCGGTCGACATCATCAACACCGACGCGGAGGGCCGGCTGATCCTCGGCGACGCGATGACCTACGCGGAGCAGCTGGGCGCCACCCATGTCGTCGACGTCGCCACGCTCACGGGCGCGGTTGCGCGCGCGTTCGGCCACCTGGTCACGGGCGCGTTCGGCGACCCGCAGCCGTTCTACGACGAGCTCGACGCGGCGGCGGCTCGGGCCGGCGAGCGATTCTGGCAGCTGCCCCTGGTCGAGGGGTACTGGCCCGAGATGAAGAGCATGACCGCCGACATGGTGAACACGAGCTCGCCCGAGGCGGGGCTCATCAAGAGCGCCCTCTTCCTCCACCAGTTCGTGACGGTGCCGTGGATCCACGTCGACATCGCCGGGTCCGCGTACTACCGCAAGCCCACGGCGTGGGCGCCGCACGGGGCGACGGGCGTCGCGACGGCAACGCTCGTGGAGCTCGCACTGGCGGGCGCCCGCTGACCCGCCGCCGGCCCGGCGCGCGCCAGCCGTCCGCGCTCCCGCCGAACGCGGCTACGGGCATGGGGCGATGACAACGTTCGAGCTCGGGGGCCTGGCCGTCGACGATCGATCGCTGGCCGCCGTCCTGGGCGTCGCGGGTGCGGCATGGGGCCTCGTCGCCGACCGGATCGGCGCCCGCTGGCCGGCCCACGACGATGGCAGCGTGCGCCCGATCGACTGGCGGACGCTCGTCGTCGTGCTGCTCGGCGGGGTGTCGCTGGCGGCGCTGCCCGGGCGCGTCGCCGATCTCGGGCAGGTGATGCTCTTCGGCGGCTACTTCCTTGCCCTGACGCTCCTGCTGGCCACGGACCTGGACCAGCGGCTCCTGCCCGACGTCGTCACGCTGCCGCTGATCGCGGTCACCCTGGTCTTTGCGGTGGCCGGCTGGAGCCCGCTCGTCGCCGGACAGCTGGGCTTGGCGGTGCTCGCCGCGGTCGCGATCCCCGGCTTCCTCTTCGCCGTGTCGATCCCGTTCGGCGAGGGCGCCATCGGGATCGGCGACCTCAAGCTCCTCGTCTCGGTCGGGCTCCTCACGGGGCTCGCACGTTCGATCGCCGGGCTGGTGGTGGGGGCGCTGGCCGCAGGCGTCGTGATCGGCCTCCTGCTCGTCCTGCGGCGGGTGACGCTCCGGACCTACATCCCGTTCGGGCCGTTCCTCATCATCGGCGCCTTCTGGGCGGTCCTCGTCAGCCTCTGACGAAGCCTGCGCGCACGTGACGCAACCGGTGCGCACGGCCCGGCATCCCGGGACCACCGGCACGCGGCCGCGCTGGCGGGAGCGGAGTACCATCGGAGTGCCGGGTCGTCCCTGAGGCTGTGCCCGCTTCGGACGGCGACATCACCGGCGGGCCTGCAACCCGCCATGGCGTGACCGCGAGGCGCGCTTGCACGGAGCTACCCGCTCGAAGATGCCGACGCCTGCCTGATGCGACAGAATCGCGACGTGACCCGCACCGACGCGGGACCTCCCGCGCTCCGCTTCCCCGCGCCTGCCCACGGGCGCGCGAACGGCTGGAGCCGGCGCCGTGGGCCGGTGGCTCTCCTGCGATCGGCGGTCACGGCGCGGCCGCGGATCACCGCGCGCCTGCTCGTGTTCCTCCTGGTCATCCCGCTCGTCGTCGGCGTTGCCGCGCCACCCAGGGTGCGCGGCGACGACCTTGCCAGCGCCCAGGCGCGCCAGAAGGAGCTCCAGCAGAAGATCGCGGACCAGAAGGCCGAGGTGGCCAGGCTCCGCGACCTGCAGGCGGGCCTCGCGTCGGACATCGCCTCGACCAGCAAGGCGCTCGGCGGCATCAACGCCGACCTCGCCTCCACGAAGAAGCAGATCTCCGGCCTGACCACCAAGATCGCGGCGGTTCGCGCCGTCTACACGGACCTGGTCCAGCAGGTGAACCTCCTGGACCGCCAGGTCACCTCCCTCGGCCAGGAGCAGGCCGAGAAGGCCAAGGAGCTCGCGGACCGCAAGGCGATGCTGGCTGCCCGCGTCCGGGAGGCGTACCGCACCGATCGCACGCCGCTGATCCAGCAGCTGCTCGCCGCGGGCTCCATCGCCGACGTCCTGCAGGACGTCGGCTCGTACATGGACCTCGGCGGCCAGGACCAGGCGATCGCGACGCAGATCGTGCAGGACCAGCAGACGCTCGACGCCCTCGGCGCACTGCTCGTCCAGACCCGCACGGCAAAGGACGACCTGCGACAGGAGACCCTGGCCCAGAAGGTGCAGCTCGATGGGCAGGTGGCCACGCTCAAGGTCGCGAAGACGCGCCTCGCGGCGCTCCAGGCGGAGACGGCTCGCCAGCTCGCCATCCAGCAAACGGCGTGGGCGAAGATCTCGAAGAACGCGGCCTCGGTCAAGCGGGCCCTGGCGCTCGACGCGCAGGCGCAGCGCGAGCTCGCGTCCCGGATCGCGACGCTCCTCGCGCAGCAGCGCCAGTTCGGGAACGTGCCATCGGTATTCAACGGCACGCTGATCTGGCCGCTCAGCGGCGTGATCACCCAGGAGTTCGGCTGCACGGGCTTCCCGTCGGAGCCGCCGATCGGCAACTGCGCGCACTTCCACCAGGGCATCGACATCGCCGCCCCGCTCTACTCGCCGATCCAGGCAGCAGGCGACGGGGTGGTGCTCTTCGCCGGCCCCAACCCGTATGACCCGTATCCGAAGGCGTGGATCGTGATCATCGCCCACAGCGACAGCCTGCTCTCGTGGTACGCCCACGTGGACAACGGCTCCCACGGGATCACGGTGACGGCGGGGGAGCAGGTGAAGGCAGGCCAGGTCATCGCCTACGTCGGGATGACGGGCCGGACCACGGGCGCTCACCTCCACTGGGGCATCCAGTACAACAACGAGTTCGTGAACCCGCGCCTCTTCGTGTGAGCCCGATGACGCCGTGATCGGAGGCGTGGCCGGCGGGCCTCCAGCCGCGCGACCCGGCCCACGCCGCGTTCCGGGTCGGTCGCCGCGTTCCGGGTCGGCGACCCCACCTGCCGTGCTACGATCGGCCTGGAGCACGTTCACGGATCCCCTCCCCGTCGTGACGAGGACGAGTGCATGAAGCGGACCATGGCGGTGATCCTCGCTGGCGGCGAAGGCGCGCGCCTGTCGATCCTCTCGGAGAAACGGGCCAAGCCCGCGGTCCCCTTCGGCGGCAAGTACCGGATCATCGACTTCGCGCTGAGCAACTGCGTCAACTCGGACATCGACAACGTGGTGGTCCTGACGCAGTACAACCCGCGCTCGCTCAACGATCACATCGGCCAGGGCCGTCCCTGGGACCTGGACCGGAACACCGGCGGGGTCCGCCTCCTGCAGCCGTACATCGGGCGGGGAAAGACCAGCGAGTGGTACCGCGGCACCGCCGACGCGGTCCACCAGAACTTCAACGTGCTCGACCAGGCCTTCGGGGACGCCGTCGTGATCCTGGCCGGCGACCACGTCTACAAGATGGACTACCAGCCGTTCGTGGCGTTCCACCGCCGCAAGCGCGCCGACGTCACGCTCGCCGTTCGCAGGGTGCCGCTGGCCGACGCGACCCGGATGGGCATCCTCGCGATGGACGAGACGGGCCGCGTCACGGACTTCTCGGAGAAGCCGAAGCAGCCGAAGTCGGACCTCGCGAGCATGGGCGTCTACGTGTTCAGCAAGCGCGCCCTCCACCGCTGGCTCGCCGAATCCCGCAACGACTTCGGCGGCGACGTGATCCCGGACATGATCAAGGGCGGCGCGCGGGTCTACGGCTACCGCTTCGAGGGCTACTGGCAGGACGTCGGGACCATCCAGAGCTACTGGGAGGCCAACATGGCCCTCCTGGAGGACCGGCCGGACCTGGACCTCTACGATCGCGAGTGGCTCATCCACACCCGCTCCGAGGAGCGCGCGCCCGGCAAGGTCGGGGCGACCGCCCAGATCCACCGGAGCCTGATCTCGCACGGCTGCCTCGTCGAGGGGATGGTCGTCAACTCCGTCCTCTCGCCGGGCGTGGTGGTCGGCGTCGGCGCGGTGGTGCGCGACTCCATCATCATGTTCGACTCGGTGATCCGGCCCGGGGCGATCATCGACCGGGCGATCCTCGACAAGGAGGTCACCGTCGGGCCGGGGGCGATCGTCGGGGAGGGGACCGACCTGGGCGTGGTGAACCGCCTGACGCCCGGCCATCTCAACACCGGGATCACCATCGTCGGCAAGCAGGCCGTCATCCCGCGCGGCGTGCGGATCGGGCGCAACGTGCGGATCGACCCGAATGTCCGCGCTACCGACTTCACGAGCCGGACGGTCGAATCCGGCGCCACGATCCTCCGCCACGAGGGTCGCGGGCGGAGCCGGCAGGGTGCTCCGGCGGACCCGGCCAAGGCCGCCGGCCACGCCGCCGAGGCCTCCGGTGGATCGGGGCGCGCCGCGATCGGGCAGCGCGGGTCGAGGGCCGACTGAGCGGCCTCGTCGTTCCCGACGCCTCCGCGATCGAGGCATGGCTCGCCGAGCTGCGGCTCGGGCCGGCGAACCGGATCGACCGCGAGCGGACCAGCGCGTGGGATCTCCGGCTCGATGGCCGGCGTCGCTTCGACGTGCCGGTGACCGTGGTCCTGGACCCGACGGCCGGCGCGTTCGTCTGGCTCCACATGGCGCCGCCGATCGGCGACGGGTTCCGCAGGTCGTACCGCAAGCTCCTCCGCTGGAACGACGAGTTCCCGTTCGTCAAGTTCAGCCTGGCCGCCGACGACCGGCCGATCGCGGCCGTCGAGATCCCGACCGAGCGGCTCGACCGTGACGCGCTGGGCCTCGGCATCGCCCGGCTCCTCGCGATCTGCGACCTGCTCCTCGAGGAGACCGCCGAGTGGATCTGGATCGGCGGCAGGGTCCCGGAGGCCGGCACCCGGGCCGGACGCAACGTCGACCTCCTCGACCGGTACGCCGATCGCCTGGGGGAGCTCGGGCTGGCGGCGCCCGCCGAGCCGAGCTGAGCCCGCGGGGCTCGCGGCCGCCGCCGGGCGGCCGTCGACGGCCGCCGGTCCGCAGTCGCTGGCACCGGGCGCCCGAGCACGGGGCGGACCGTGGAGGCTGGTACACTCCCGGGCAGCGCGGAGACCGGGCGGCCCAGCCGGGCCGTTCGCGCCACCGCCGTCCCATCCGCCGTGCCAGGAGCCGCGCCCCAGCCGTGACCCGAGTCACATGCGACTGAAGCCGCACCGACCATCGAACGAGATCCTGTCCGGCGAGTCCGCCGACGTCTACTTCGATCGCGCCCGCAGGATCATGGAGCGCGAAGGGCTCGATCCCTTCGTGGTCATGGAGGTCTTCAGCCGCGGGGAGGGCATCCTGTGCGGCATCGACGAGGCGAAGAACCTCCTCGCCTACGCGCTGGAGCACGCCGACCCGGCCGACGTCCTGGTCGAGGCGCTCGACGATGGGGACACCTTCTCCTCGAAGGAGGTCGTGCTCCGGATCCGGGCCCGCTACCGCCAGTTCGGCCTGTACGAGACAGCGATCCTCGGCATGATGGCGCAGGCGTCCGGCTGGGCAACTGCCGCGCACGAATGCGTGGAGGCAGCCGCCCCGCAGCCCGTCATCAGCTTCGGGGCTCGCCACGTCCATCCCGATGTCACGGACGTGCTGGACTATGCGGCCATCGTGGGCGGCTGCGTCGGCGCGTCGACGCCTGCCGGCGCGCGGCTGGCCGGCCTCAACCCAACCGGGACCATGCCCCATTCGCTCGTGCTGATCGTCGGCGACACTGTCCGCGCCGCCCAGGCGTTCGATCGCGACCTGGAGCCGGACGTGCCCCGGATCGTGCTGGTCGACACATTTAAGGACGAAGCGGAGGAGGCGCTCCGCGTGGCGGACGCGCTCGGCGACAAGCTGTATGGCATCCGCCTGGACACGCCGTCCGAGCGGGGACGCGTCACGGCCGACCTGGTCAAGGAGATCCGGGCCCGCCTGAACC
>JADGQH010000269.1 GCA_017881985.1 Chloroflexota bacterium
TTGACCGTCCGATGGACCGTCACCCCGACCGCGCCGCCGCTCTCGCCTCCCTCCGGGAGCGCTGGGGCGCGGCAGCTCCGAGGCCCGCGACGGAAGTGTTCGGCGCGCTCGCGGTCGCCCCATATCCGGCAGCCTCCCCGCATCCGGCAACCTCCCCGCGTCTCGCGACGAACACGCCGGCATTGCTCCCGCTGCCCGACATCGGGACATCGATCCCCACCCCCGTCCCGCCTCGCTCCCGTCCCGCATCGGACGCGACCGACCGGACGATCCCGACGGGATTTCCCGCGCTGGATGCGCTCCTGGCCGCCGGTGGTCTCCCGCGGGCCGGGACCGTCGTGCTCGCGGGGGCGGGGTCCAGCGGCGCGACGACGCTCGCGCTCCGCGTGCTCGCCGAGGCGCAGGCGGGGGGAGCGCTCGCCGCCTGGGTGGACCTCCCGCGCGCGCTCGACCCCGTCGAGGCCGTGGCTCGCGGCGTCCGCCTCGAGTGGCTTGCGGTCCTGGTCCCGGACGGCCCGGCCGAGGCGCTTGCGATGGCCGGCACGCTGCTCCAGGCACGCGCAGTGGACATCCTGGTGCTGGACCTGGGGACGGCGCGCACGGGAGCGCCGGCATCGAGGTCACCGGCGCCGACCACGTCAGCACCGATTACGCCGGCGACCCCCATGCACCCGGCCCGGCACGGTCCGCGTCCGCCCAGCCTCGCCGACCAGCTGGCCCGGCTGGTCGCGTTCGCACGGCGGGCCGGTGCGCTCTTGCTCGTCCTCGAGCCCGCCGGGACCCCGGCGCCACTCCGGGCCGCGCTCGACGAGGGCGCCGGCCTGCGCCTGGAGCTCCGGCGGAGCGGCTGGGTCCGGCTGGGTCGCGAGGTCGTGGGGCAGCGGACGGAGGTCCGCGTCGCGAAGGACCATCACGGGGTGCCGGATCGGCGGACCACCCTCCGGATCCTCTACGCGGAAGGCGGGCCGCGAGACCGCTGCCTGGCCCGCGACGAGCTCCTGGTGGAGGAGCCCGTCGCGGGGGCGCCGCCCGGCATCCTCCGGCCGGGCGCCGCCACCTTCCCCGGGCCCACCCCCGCCGTCCCACCCCGACCGCAGCACGAGCCCCACCCATCGACCGATGCGCCTCCTCCATCTCTCCTGGCCGCATCTCGCGCTCCGGCTCGCCCGGCAGCGGCCGCCCGGGAACCTGCCCGACGGGCCGCTGATCCTCGGCGGGCAGCCGTGGGATGACGGCGTCGTCCTCGACGCGAACCAGGCGGCCCGGGATCTCGGCGTCCGGCGGGGGATCCCGCTCGGACAGGCGCATCGGCTCGCCCCGGAGGCCACGTTCGTCCCGCCCGATCCCGGGGCGGACGCGACGGCCGTCGAGGCGGCGCTCGACGCGCTCGCGGCGTTCAGCCCGGGCATCGCCGGCCCGCTCGATGCGGCCGATCCCGCATTCGGGACGCTCGAGGTCCAGCTCGACGGCCTGGAGCCGCTCTGGGGGCCGGAGCCGGTCCTCCTCGCGAAGGTCCGTGCCGCCCTCGCGCCGCTCCTCCCGGGGACGCCGCGGGCGGGGATCGCCGGGACGCGGTTCGCCGCCGCCCTCGCCGCCGCCACCGGCCCGGGTCCAGCCGCCGTTCCGTGCGTCTGCGTGCCTCCCGGCGGGGATGCCTCGTTCCTCGCCCCATTCCCGTCCGCGGCCCTCTCGCGCGACCCGGACGTGCGTGCCCGGCTCGCCCGGTTCGGCCTCGCCACGATCGGGGAGGTCGGCGCGCTGCCCCGCTCGGCGCTCGTGGCGCGTTTCGGGATCGACGTCGGCGCGCGCCTTCACGATCGGGCGACCGGCCGCGAGACGGAGCCGTTCCGTCCGCGCCGCAACCCCGAGCGGCTGGCGCTGGGACTCTCGCTTGACGAGCCGATCGTCGGGCTTGAGGCAGTCCGCTTCGTGCTGCGGCGGGTCGCGGGTGCGCTCGCGGCACAGCTGGACGCGCGTGGCTCCGCCGCGGGCCGCGCCCGGCTGACGCTCACCCTCGACCCGACGTTCCGGCCGGGCCGGCTCCCGCTCCCCGGCGAGGACCTCCCGCGCCGGGTCGTGGAGCAGCGGCTCCCGGAGCCCTCCGCGGACCCGGAGGCGCTGGAACGGCTCCTCCTCGCGCGGCTCGAGAAGGACCCGCCCGCCGCGCCGATCGCGCGCCTGGACCTGGAGCTGCTCGACGTCACGCCCGCCGCCGGCCACCAGCTGGCGCTCTTCGTGCCCCAGGCGAACGCGGCCGCCCGGCTCGGCTGGCAGCTCGCCCGGCTGGCCGTTCGCTACGGGGAGGGCCGGGTCGGCCGGCTCGTCCTCGCCGATCCCGAGGCGCCGCTGCCCGAGGCGCGCTGGACCTGGCATCCCGTGGCGGCCGACGGCGCGGAGCCGGCCCGGTGACGCGCCTCCTGCGCGAGCACCCGGCCGTGGAGGCGGAGCTGGACGAAGCCGGCCGCCTGATCGCGATCCGCTGGGCCGGTCGTCGCGAGCCGGTCGAGGTCTGCACACGCTGGCGCGTCGATGAGGCGTGGTGGGGTCGCCCGATCGCGCGCGACTATTTCAAGGTCGTCGGACGCCAGTGGCTCGCCCTCGTCTACCTGGACCGCGTGGACGGCTCGTGGCACCTGGAACGGCTCTACGACTGACCGCGGAGGCGGCCACGCGGGCGCGGGCACCTCGACTCGCGGGCGCCGTCGGGCCGCCGTGCCGATGGCGCGGGATGTCCGCCTCAGGCGAGGAACGCCGCGAGCGCAACGGGCTTCGCGCCGGAGGCGCCCGCCGCGACGATCACGACGATCAGGGCAACGAGGACCAGGACCAGGAGGCCGGCACCCAGCCACTCGCGTGCCGTCGGTCGCATCGGTCGCGCTCCTTCGCTCGGTCCGCCCGGTCAGGGCCGGGGGCAGCCCGCGCCATAGTAGACCGTCACGAAGTGCGTCCCGCCGAGCGGCCGGACGACCACCAGCGACCGGCAGGCCGGGCTTGCGCCGACCGCAGAGATGTCGCGGCTGCCGTCCTCGCCGGACGTCGTGTCTTCGAGGGACCAGCCGGCAGCGGTGAGGGACGTCTCGATCCGCTGCGCCGCCTCGGCCACGCCGAGGCCCGTCGTGAACGCGCCGCTCGACGGCCCCTCGACCGGGTCGGCGGGCTGCGCCGGCTCGGCATCCGGCGGGAGCGGGAAGCTCGCCGGGACGCGGTCCCAGATCCTGCCCCAGGTGACCGCGACGACCGTCGCGGCACCCGGAGCGGGCGTGGCCGCCGCGAGCGTCGAGGCGGGAGTCGAGGCTGACGGGGCCGCGCTGGACGGCGCGGGGCTCGCGGCGCCGACGCACGCCGCGAGGAGGCCCGTCACGGCCAGGAGGCCTGCGAGGGCTCGCGCGCCGAACGCGTGGGAGGGTCGTCGGGGCGGCATCGCGGCCATCCTAGTCCGCGCGTCGTGTCCGGGTCCAGACGACGTTCGGGCCCCGAGGCGGAGGACCACCAGCGGGACCCGAACGACGCTCGCCCGGGCCCCAGCGCCGGGCGGCGAGACGTGCTCGATGGTTACTGCGCGGCTCTCGCGGCTCCCGCGGCGGCCGCGAGGAGCGCGGGGAGGACTCCGAGGACGAACGCGAGGACGAAGGCGACCGCGAGCGCGATCAGCGCGAGCGACGGGAGGAAGGTCCGGGCCCCGTGGGCCAGCGCGTGCATCGTCCACAGATGACGTGGGAGCGGGCACGTTTGTTGCAGTCTCGGCCCTTGACGATGATAGAACATATGTTCTATCGTTTGGCCTGCCCCCCGCCGGCCGCGACGGCCGCGCCGCCGTCCCTTCCCGACGCTGTCTCACCGGGTCGTGCCATGCCCGTGCCGCCCTACGCCGAGCTCCACGCGCACACGAACTTCTCCTTCCTCGACGGCGCCTCGCCGCCGGCCGACCTCGTCGCGCGGGCCGTGGAGCTGGGGCTCTCGGGCCTCGCCGTCACGGACCACGGGGGCCTCTACGGGGTCGTCCGCTTCGCGACGGCGGCGGAGGAGGCGGGCCTCCACCCGGTGATCGGGGTGGAGGTGGAGCTCGTCGACCCGCTGGTCCCGGATCCGGGCGGGCTCGTCATGCCGGGTCGCCGGCGTGCTCGGCGGTCCAGCGTGCCGGCCCCCGGCGGCGTCGACGCGGAACGGCCGCTCGCCGGCCTGCCTGCGAGGCCGCGCCCGGAGCGCGCGCGCCTG
>JADGQH010000063.1 GCA_017881985.1 Chloroflexota bacterium
CCTCCTGACGCTGATCACGGTCGTCGCCGGCGAGCGCGTGGCGATCCTCGGCGGCGCCAGCGTCCTGCCGGTCGGGTTCCTCGCCGCGATCCTGGCCACACCCGGAGCGGTCGGCGGAATCGCGGCAAGCCAGCTCTTCTCGCCGCTCGGGTTCGGCAGGCGCGCCGGACGGATCGGGGCGGTCGTCGCCGTCGCGGTGGCGACGCCGATCCTGCTCATCGGGGTGCCCCTGCTGGCATGACCAAGCGCCCAGCGTCGCACGTCAGTCTGGGACCTCGGTGGGGGCGTCGGCTGCGGGATGGTCGGCAGAAGCGACGGGGACGCTGAGGGTCTGGCACAGGCGTTCGTCCGACGTCGGAGACGATCGGGCACGCCAACGACGCGGCACCATGACGAGCGTACCGGCGCGGCCCGCCGGCGCCGTACACTCCGCCCGTGAATTCGAGCAGTGGCGCGATTCGGGGCCTCGGCGCTGCGGAGCCCCTCGCGATCGCGGTCCTCGAGTCGGCACTTGGTCCCGTGCACGTGGCCGCGGACCCCGACGGGATCCACGGCCTGGAGCTCCGGACGACGAGCGAGGCATTCGCCGCCTCGGTCGCCCGGCGGACCGGCCGGCCGACGCAGCGAATTGCCGACGCGGACCTGGCCACCCGGGCGCTGGTCGGCCGGCTCGAGGTCGAGCTGGCTGAGCATCTCGCGGGGCGGGGGCATGGGTTCAGCGTCCCGGTTGTCCTGGACGGTGTCGGCGACTGGGATCGCCGCGTCCTGGAGGGCGTCCGGACCATTCCGTACGGCGCCACCGCCTCGTACGGCGAGGTTGCCCGGCGGATCGGGTCCCCGGGAGCAGCCCGCGCCGTGGGGGGTGCTGTCGGGCGGAACCCGGTCGGCCTGCTGGTCCCCTGCCACCGCGTGATCGCGGGCAACGGGACGCTCGGCGGCTACGGCGGCAGCTGGTTCGGCAGCCGCACCGAGCTCCTCGCGCTCAAGCGTGCCCTGCTCGCAGTGGAGGGCGTGGTCGTCCCCGGGCGCTGAGCGCGGGGCGGTCGGACCGCGATCTCGGGCCGCACGGTCCGGTAGCCGCGTTTCGGGCGTGCGAATCGCCGGCCCGGGCCGTACCCTCCGCGGATGATGGCGGTCCTGCGAGCCTATCGCCTCCTGCTCGGGAACCGCCCGCTGTCGCGGCTCCTCGCCGGGGAGTTCGTGTCGTCGATCGGCGACTGGCTCTACCTCGTCGCGATCCTGATCCTCGTCTACGAGGTCTCGAACGACCCGCTGGTCCTCGGCATCGTGGGCGCGGCGCGCGTCCTGCCATACGTGGTGCTGTCGATCCCGGCAGGAATCATCGCGGACCGGTTCGACAGGCGACTGATCCTGCTGGTGACGGACGTCGCGCGCGGGGTGCTGATGCTGGTCATGGCCGCCCTCGTCGCCACGAACGCGCCGATCGTCACGATCGTCGGCCTCGCCGTCGTCGCGACGTGCTTCTCGACATTCTTCGGGCCAGCGATCGGCGCGTACCTCCCGTCGCTGGTCGCGGACGAAGAGCAGCTTGGCCCCGCCAACAGCGCCTGGTCGACCCTGGACAACCTCGCCTACGTGATCGGGCCGGCGGTCGGGGGGCTCCTGATCGCCGCCGGCGGGCTGGTCCTGGCGTTCATCCTCAACGCGGTTACGTTCGCCGTCATTGCCGCGGTCCTGTGGCGGCTCCCGTCGCCGGGCCACGCCGCGACCGGCGAGGCCCGAGACCCGAGCACCGCGGGCGAGACCCCTGTCGCGCATGGCGATGTCGCTGCGACCCCCGCGCCGGCCGCGGCCGCGACGCCGGTGACGGACGCTGCTCCAACCCAGCCGACGAGCACGGTCGACCGCGAACGTCTCCGTACGGTGGTGGTCCCCGTGCTGGGCCTCGCGCTGATCGACCTCGTCGGGAGCGTCGCGGGCGGCGGCCTCGGCGTGCTGACCGTCGTCATCGCCGTGTCGTCACTGGGGGCGGGCGACGCGGGGACCGGCTTCCTGAACGCCGGAATCGGCGTCGGCGGGCTGCTGGGCGCGCTCCTCGCCGGGGTCTTCGTCCTGCGGCCGAGCCTTGTCGGCGTCCTCGCGGGCGGGTCGCTCGTGCTCGCCGCAGGCCTCGCCGCCCTCGGGATCTCGGGCTCGATGCCGCTGGCTGTGGGCACGATCGCGGTGGCCTCGGCCGGGGCGCTGCTCGTGGAGGTCACCAGCACGACGATCCTCCAGCGTGCCATCCCCGACGAGATCCGCGGACGGACGCTGGGCGTCCTGGCAACCGCATCCACGCTCGCGTTCGCCGCCGGTTCGTTCGCGTTGCCGGTCCTCGCGAACGCCGTCGGCATCGGGACGGTCCTCGCGGCGACCGGCGCTGCCGTCGCCGTTGCAGGGCTGGTCGGGGCGGCCCTTGCGGCACCGGCGGCCCGCCGCGCACCGGAGAGCATCGCCGCAACCCGCTTCGCGAGCCTGGCGCGGCTGACGCTCTTCTCCGGCGTGCCGGTGCCGACGCTGGAGGCGGTGGCAACGCGGCTCGTCCCGGTGACGGCGCGCGCGGGTGACGTCGTGATCCGGCAGGGCGATTCCGCGGATCGCTTCTACGTCATCGAGACGGGCACGTTCGAGGTGACGCGCCGCGAGCCGGGCGAGCCCGCGGACGCGCCGCCCGCCCGCTTGCGCTCGATGACCGCGGGCGAGGTGTTCGGTGAGATCGGCCTCCTCCGAGCGACGGCCCGGACCGCGACCGTGACGGCGATGACGGACGGAACCCTGCTCGCCCTCGACGGGGCCAGCTTCCTGGAGCTGGTCAACGCGGGACCCGGCCTGGCGCCGCGGCTGCTGGACCTCCGCCGGGGCGCACCGGGCGCGGCAGGCTGAGGGCACGCTGCGGCGGGCGCCGGGCGCGGCGGGCTGACGCGCAGAACCCGGCCAGGGTCGCCGTCCGTCGGCCCGGATGTCGCCCTCGCGACAGGACCGCTGTCGGGTCAGGGATTGTCGCGCGGGCTGCGACCCGCCACCATGATCGGATCCCGGGGCAATGACGCCGGGGGCCGCACTCGCGGCTGGGGGACCGAACCGACAGGGGTGGATCATGGGAGACCGGGATGGGACCGGGCCGGAGGGCCTGGTGAATGCACGCCGTCGGATGGGTCCGGGCGACGGCTTCGCCGACGATGACGTGAGCGGCCACGGCATGCCCGAGATCCCCGGAGCCGGCGACGGCTTCTCGGCCGAACGGCGACTCCCTGGTCGCGACCGCGTGGCTGCCGGTACCGAGGACGACGTCGAGGGGCACATCTTCATGTCGCCGTTCCTCGGGCAGGCGCTCGACGCCGCCGCGAGACCGGGGGCCGCGTCCGCGGCGTCGATCGACGCCTCCGCCGAGGACGACACGTTCGTCCAGGTGCTCTGGCGCGCCCGGCGAGCCAAAGCCCTTGAGCGCGCCGGCGACACCAGCGGGGCCCGCAGCGTCGCCCGCGAGGCGGTTCGATTCGCCCAGGAATCGGACCTGATCGTGCTCGCGGCCGACGCCCTCGTGGACGTCGCGCGACTGCTCCAGCTGGCCGGACGAGGTCGCGAGGCCGCGTCGATCGCGACCCAGGCGGCGGAGACGTTCGAGCGCAACGGCAACCCGGCCCTCGCGGCACGGGCGCGCCGGCTCGCAACCGAGGCGTCGCCCGCCTGACCGCTCTGTCGAAATCACACGGGGGAACTCACCGGCGATTGGACCCGCCGGCTCGCCCGGATCCCGAAGACGGCCGCCCCGCTCCTCCGGGGACGGCCGTCTTCGCCGTTTCAGCGGCCCGGCGAGGAAGCGGTCGCGGCGAGGATCGCCTTCACCTCGAACGGGGTCGCCTCCGGGTGCTTGGACCGGATCAGCGCCGCGTAGCCGGCGATGTGGGGGGCCGCGAAGCTGTTGCCCGTCGCGGTCATGCGGCTCCCGCCGCGCCACGCGACATTGACGTCCAGCCCGTGGGCCCCGAACTCCACCGGCGGGCTCGGGTTGTAGAACCAGGCCGCCGGGTCCGCGAGGTCGTGCGCAGCGACGGAGATGACCGACGCGAAGAGGGACGGGTAGCTGTTCCCGGGCACGTTGTTCGCCGCGCACACGAGGAGCGCGTTCGCGAAGTAGGCCCGGTCCGCGAGATCGTGGAAGAGCGCGAACAGCGCGTCGCTCTTCGACGAGAGCGACAGGTTCATCACGCCGGCGCCCTGGTCGATCGCCCAGTCGAGGCCCGCCGCGAACACGATCCCCTTACCGCGGTTGTCCGGTCCGAGGACCCGGACCGAGACGAGGTCCGCGCCCGGCGCGATCGAGTGGATGATCCCGGCGCAGGCGGTCCCGTGCCCCACCACGTCGGTGCCTTCCTCGTCGTCGAGGATCACCGGGTCATCCTCGGGATCCGCGGCGAGCTCGACCCGGACGCTGCGGGCCAGCTTCCCGCCCACCGCGGGATGGTCCCGCTCCACCCCGGAGTCGATGATCGCGATGGTGACGCCGCTGCCGTCGCTCCCGCCGATCGCCCAGGCGCGATCGAGCGCACCGAACGGTGGGAGGTGGCGCAGCGCGTCCCGCCGCGCGCCGCTGAACGGCTCGCTCCACGCCGGGAGGAGCGGATCGGTCATCCGCCCGGCGCGCGGAGACGACCGGCGCGCCGACCCCGGCCGCGCTCGGCCTGGCGTACCAGGACGTCGAGCAGGGCGCCCAGCAGCTCGCGCTGCTCGGGCCCGACCCGTCGCAGGGCGGCGATCTGCTCGACGAGGGGCCACAGGGGGTCGTCCGGGTCGGCGACGTCAACGAGCGCGGCGGCCACGAGCGCCTCGACGCCGCCATCGGGCGCATCGCCGCCGGCCAGCGCGCCGATCACCGAGCGGAGGAGCGTCGCGGCGTCACGCTCGACCCGGCTGGCGCGGATCGCGACGGTGGCCTGCCGCGCGAAGACGCCGGCCAGCTCGATGTCACGGAGGGAGAAGCTGGTCTCGCTTCGCTTGTCGAGCACCTCGAGGACGCCGAGCGTGCCGCGCTCGTCCAGCAGGGGGACGGCCACGATGCTGCGCGGCACGTACTGCGTCTGCTCGGCGAAGCTGCGACCGAAACGCGGGTCCGCCCGCACGTCGGCGATGGCGAGCGCCTGCCCGCTCGAGAAGACGTAGCCGACGAGGCCGCGGTCGGGCGGGATCTCGAGCCCAACGACGCCCTGACCCTGCTCCCCGGCCGCGACCCGGAAGACGAGGACGTTCCGCGCCGGCTCGTACAGGGCAATGGATGCGGCCTCCGCCTCGAACAGGGCCACGGCCGCCTCGACGACCGAGCGGAGAACCGCCTCGGCGCTCCCGAGCTCGAGGCGTCGCGCCACCTCGGCGCGGCGGCCGATCGCAGCGAGCGCGGCGCGCGCGTCACGGTCGAAGGCGGGGCCGCGACGGCGCGCGCCTCCCCCCGGCTCAGTCACGGAATCGCGCCGGCGCGGCTCAGCGCGAAGCCGCCCGCTCGAGGCGGTCCAGGTCGGGCACGACGAGCCTGTCGCGGTCGATCCGGATCAGGCCCTCCGCCGTGAAGTCCCCGAGGAGCCGGTTCACGGTCTGCCTCGTGCCGCCGATCATCGCGGCCAGCTCCGACTGGGAGAAGCTCCAGTCGAGCGTCACCGCCCCGCTGGGATCGGGCTCGACATCGCGGGCAAGCCGCACGATGCGGCGCGCCAGTCGGCCCGGCAGGTCCAGGAAGTGGAGCTCCTCCACGTGGTGCGTGAGGCGGCGCAACTCTGCGACGAGGCCCGCCAGGAGCTCGTGGCGCAGCGCCGGCACCGTGTCGATCAGGTGGCCGAACGCGTCGCGGCGGAGCACGAGGGCCGTGGTCGCCTCGTGGGCGATCGCGGTCGCCGAGCGCTCGGCGCCGTCGAGCAGCGCGAGCTCGCCGAAGAAGTCGCCCGGGCCAAGAGTGGCGATGATCGCCTCGTCCTCACCCTCCGGGGAGGGCAGGACGATCTTCACGGCTCCCGACTCGATGATGTACAGGGAGTCGCCGGGGTCGCCCTGGTGGAAGATCGTCTCGTTGCGACGGTAGCGGCGGGTCCGCAGCGAGTCGATGCAGACCGCGAGCGTGGCATCGTCGACGCGCGAGAACAGCGCGCAGCTTCGGAGCGCATCACCCGCGGTCGTCCGTGCGGTCCCTGTCACGCTCCGTCCCTTCCCTGCGCCCGGCCCCCCGGTCGACGCGCCGAATGCTAGTGGCGCGCCACCACGAGCGCAATGCGGGCGGTGCGATCGGATGCGCCGCGCGGGATCGTGGGCCACGTGCGGCCCGCGGTGACGGCCGTCGAAGGTCGCAGCTGCGCGGCGGACAAGAGAAAACGGGCGGGGTCCTGCGACCCCGCCCGCTCCAGGGGCGACGAACCCTGGGAGAAGGTCAGCGCTTGCGCCCGAGCGCCCGCTTGGCCTCGCCGATCAGCGAGTTGCGGGAGGCTTCCCGCTGGACGTCGCGCTCGCGAGCCCGAGAGAGCTCACGCGCGAGGATCGGGTTCATGACGCCGATGTTGTGGCCCTCGACGTCGTCCTCGGTGGCCTTCGGCGCCTTGTTGTGCCCGTCGGGCTCGACGGCGGCGCGGGCCTTGAAGCCGTGGCCCTCGACGTCGTCGTCCTCGGTCGCCTTGCGGAGGACGGCGCCATCGGACTCGACTGCGGCGCGGGCCTTGAAGCCGTGGCCCTCGACGTCGTCGTCCTCGGTCGCCTTGCGAAGCGTGATGCCGTCGCTCTCGAAAGCGCTGCGGGCCTTGAGGCTGTGGCCCTCGACGTCGTCCTCGGTGGCCTTGCGAAGCGTGATGCCGTCGCCTTCAACGGCCTTCATCGCCATGCTGTGGCCCTCGACGTCGTCCTCGGTGGCGCGGCGGCTGTGGTGCCCGTCGCCTTCGATTGCCTTGCGTTTGCTGCTCATTGGAGTCCCCTTGTGGCCCGGGTGTGCGTCGTCGCCCGCTGCCTGTGCAGTGCAGGATGCACCCGCCCGCGAACCGGGTAAAGGGTCGTTGTGACCGCTGGGGTGTCGTCTCGATGACAGCCCGGGTGCCTGCCGTGCGTCAGGAGCGCTGGACGGGCCGGACGGGGAAGACGCCGACGATGAGCGGAGAGGTCGGATCGAGGAGGAGCTCGTACCCGACGTCGCCCTGGAAGACGAGCTCGCCGAGCATGCGGGCCTCGCGGGCCGGGAGCCCCACGAAGACCTGTCGGCCCGCGGCGGTGAAGCCGGTGACGTCGTCGTCCTCCCCGTTGAGCGCAAACCGACGGCGGAGCTCGTGGATGGGCACGTACGAGCGGCTCTTGATGAAGCGCCGTAGCTGCGCCTGGGTGCAGGCGGCAACGGCCGCATCCCCGGCGACACCTGGGTCCGCGGCCGCAGCCGCAGCCGAGGCATCCACGACGACGGGCTCGGCGATCGTCTCGGGCGCGCCGACCGTGGGCTCGATCATGGCCGGATCATAGCGCCGGTCCCGATGCGACGCGGACGGGACCCCATCGCGTCCCGCCACGACGCGACCGCGACCGGCCGCCGCCCGACGCGCTACCCGGTGACGACGAGGAGGTCCCGGTCCAGCTGGTTCAGGACGATCGGGCCGTCATCGCCGCAGATCACGATGTCCTCGATCCTGGCCCCATACCGGCCCGCGAGGTAGATCCCCGGCTCCACCGAGAACGCCATCCCCGGCCGAAGCTCCTCGGCATTGCCCGCCACGAGGTACGGGTCCTCGTGACCCTCGAGGCCGATGCCGTGGCCGGTCCGGTGGAAGAAATGGGCGCCGTGGCCGGCTGCCGAGATCAGCTCCCGGGCGACAAGGTCGATCCGCTCGCAGGCGACGCCCGGATGGACGGCGTGGGTGGCCTCGGCCTGTGCGGCCCGCAGCACCGAGTAGAGGCGCAGGAACTCATCGTCGGGCCCGCGCGTCGCGTCGCCGCCGGTGACCCAGATGGTCCGCGTCGTGTCGCTCCCGTACCCGCCGAAGGGGCCGCCGATGTCGAGCACGATCGGCTCGCCCGCCTCGATGATCCGGTCCGACGCCTCGTGGTGAGGCGAGGCCGAGTTCGGGCCCGAGCCCACGATCGCGAAGTCCGCCCGGTCGTGGCCCTCGGCGAGGAGCCGGTCGCGGACCTCCCGCGCGACATCGGCCTCGCTCCTGCCGACGAGCCGCCCGTGCGCGATCTCCCACATGACGCGGTCGGCGGCCTCTGCCGCGAGGCGCAGCAGCGCGATCTCGTCGGCGTCCTTGACGATCCGCAGGTCGCGCAGCACAAGTGACGCCGACACGAAGACGGCGCCCGGCAGCACCGCCTGGAGGCGCAGGAGGTGGAACGCCCAGAGGCGATCCGAGACCGCCGCCCGGTCCGGCGTGGCACGGCCCGCGAAGGCCGAACCGAACCCGCCGACCAGATGCGCGACCCGGTCCACCGGGTCCTCGGTCTCCTCCCACGTTTCGAGATCGAGATGGCCGCCTGCCACGCCCGGGCAGGCCCGGGCAGGTGCAACCTCAAGGCGGGGGACGAGCAGCGTCGCGCGGCCCGATGCCGGGACGACGAGCATCGTGAGCCGTTCCAACGGCATCGCCTCGTATCCGGCGAGGTAGACGAGGTCCGGACCCACGCTTACGAGCATCGCCCGCAGGCCGCGTTCGGCCACGCCGGCCTGTGCCTGCGCGAGCCGCGCGCCGAAGCGCGCGGCCGGGATCCGCGGGCGGACGGCGGGCGCGACGGAGATCGGCGCGACGGGTCCGGTCATCGGGCGGCAATCTCCGAGCCGGATGGGACGCTGAGCGAGCCGGCCGCCGGCACCGGCACGCCGAGCCATGCCGCCAGCACCGCGTGGCCATTCTCGAAGAGCTTCCGGTAGGCGAGGACCTGCTCCGCGCCTGCCGCGCGCGCGGCGCGGCGCTCCTCGTGGTCGTCGTGCTGCCCGACGCACAGGACGTGGAAGCCGGCCGCGACTGCCGAGCGCACCGCCGCCAACCCGTCGTAGGAGCGTGCGGTGAGGTCCACCACGGCATAGCCGGGCGGTCGGCCGTCCGAGCCCGGCGGGGCAATCGCGAGCGCGGTCGCGAACGCGTCGGCGGACGCCACCCGGACCGGATCGGCCCCGACGGTGCGGAGCTGGCCGACCAGCCGGGTGGCCCAGATCAGGTCGTCTGCCAGGACGACGACGCGAAGGACGCCGGCCTCCCGCCCGCCCTCCGCAGGGGTCACTGGACCGTCCAGGTCTCGCCGGAGCGGAGGACCTTGGCAAGATCGCCGGGCCCCTGCCGGGCGATCGCGTCCCGGACCTGCGCATCCACCAGCTCGTCGTGGGTGGGCCGTGGCACGTTCCGGATGACGCCGATCGGCACGGGAAACTCCGGCCAGTAGATGCGGGCGAGCATGTTGTGAATCGTCGGGTCCTCGCTCGTCTCGTCGTGGACGAGGATGTCCGCCTCGGTGATCCCGTCTTCGCCGACCCGCACGATCTCCGGGCGCACACCGTTGAGCCGGAGGCCCAGGTCGTGGTTCTTGCCGAAGAGCATCGGCTTGCCGTGCTCGAGCACCAGCTGGCGGTCCTCCCGGACGTCCCGTTCGGTGAATGCGCGATGCGCCCCGTCGTTGAAGATGTTGCAGTTCTGGAGGACCTCGACGAAGGCGGACCCGCGATGGAAGCCGGCCCGCTCCAGGACTCCCTGGAGATGCTCGGTCTGCGTGTCGACCGCCCGGGCGACGAAGCTCGCCTCGGCCGCGAGGGCGACGACCAGCGGGTGGATCGGGTAGTCGGCCGAGCCGGACGGGGTCGACTTCGTCTTCTGCCCGAACTCCGAGGTCGGCGACGCCTGGCCCTTCGTGAGGCCGTAAATGCGGTTGTTGAACATCACGACCCGGATGTCGACGTTGCGGCGCATCGAGTGGAGGATGTGGTTGCCACCGATCGAGAGCGCGTCCCCGTCCCCGGTGACCACCCACACCATGAGCTCGGGGCGAGCCTCCTTGAGCCCGGTCGCGATCGTCGGCGCGCGGCCATGGATCGAGTGGAAGCCGTACGTGTTCATGTAGTACGGCAGGCGCCCGGAGCAGCCGATCCCGGAGATGAAGACGATGTTCTCCTTCGGCACGCCGAAGTCGGGCATCACCTTCTGGGTCTGGGCAAGGATCGAGTAGTCGCCGCAGCCCGGGCACCAGCGGACCTCCTGGTCGCTGGCGAAGTCCTTGCGGGAGAGCTTGATGGGAGCCGCGTCCAGTGCGGACGGCGTGCGCTGGTCGGTCATCTCGTGGGCCTCGCCGGGTCTCCGAGCACCTGCTCGGCCTTCGCCAGGATCTCGCTGATCGTGAATGGCTTGCCCCGGACGAGGTTGAAGCCCTCCGCGTCCACGAGGAACATCGAGCGGATCAGCATCCGGAGCTGTCCCATGTTGATCTCGGGGATCAGGACCCGGTCGTACGCGCGGACCACGTCGGCCGTGTTGGTGGGGAACGGGTTCAGGTGGCGCAGGTGCGCATGGGCGACCTTCCGACCCGTGTCCTGGAGTCGCTCGACGGCGCTCCGGATGGCGCCGTAGGTGCTGCCCCAGCCCAGGATCAGGAGCTCGCCCTCGGGCGGCCCGAAGACGTCGAGCGGCGGGATGTCGCGAGCGATCCGGGCGATCTTCTCCGCGCGCAGCTGCTGCATCCGATGGTGGTTGTCCGGGTCGTAGCTGATGGTGCCCAGGACGTCGAGCTTCTCGAGGCCGCCGATCCGATGCTCCAGGCCCGGCGTGCCCGGCACGGCCCACGGCCGGGCGAGCGTCTCCGGGTCCCGCTCGTACGGGTAGAAGCCCGCGCGATCGGTCCGATTGGGCACGCGCAGGTCGGGCAGCGAGTCGAGCTCCGGGATCCGCCACGGCTCCGAGCCGGTTGCGAGGAAGGCATCGGAGAGATAGACGACCGGCGTCATGTGGCGGAGCGCGATCCGCCACGCCTCGATTGCGTAGTCGAAGCACTCCGCGGGGGTCGCGGGCGCGACCACCGGGATCGGCGAGTCGCCGTTGCGGCCGAAGAGCGCCTGCAGCAGGTCGCTCTGCTCCGTCTTGGTGGGCATCCCGGTCGATGGGCCGGCGCGCTGGACGTCGATCACGACGAGCGGCAGCTCCACCATCACGGCGAGACCGAGCATCTCCGCCTTGAGCGCCATCCCGGGCCCGGAGGTCCCGGTGAGCCCCATGGCGCCGCCGTAGCTGGCGCCGAGGGCGGCACCGATCGCCGCGATCTCATCCTCCGCCTGGAACGTCTTGAGGCCGAAGTTCTTCCACCCGGAGAGCTGGTGCAGGATCTCCGAGGCCGGCGTGATCGGGTACGAGGCGTAGACGAGCTGGCGGTCGGCGAGCTTCGAGGCCGTCAGCTGACCAAGCGCGGTCGCCTCGTTGCCGGTGATGTTGCGGTAGGTGCCCGGCGCGAGATGCGCGGGCGCCACGCGATAGGTCGTGTGGAAGATCTCGGTGGTCTCGCCGAAGGCATAGCCGGCGTTGAGCGCCCGCCGATTGGCCTCCGCGACGATCGGCCGGCCCCCGAACTTCTCCTCGATCCAGGCCTGGGTGGTCTCCATGCTCCGCCCGTAGAGCCAGAACATGATCCCGAGGGCGAAGAAGTTCTTGGTCAGGTCCATCTGCTTGGAGGTCATGTCGAGCCCATCGAGCGCCCGTGCGTTGAGGGTCGAGACCGGGATGTCGAAGACCGTGTAGGAGCGCAGCGAATCGTCGGTGAGCGGGTTCATCGCGTAGCCCGCCTTCGCGAGGTTCGGGGGCGTGAACGCGTCGCTGTTGACGATGATCGCGCCGCCGGGCGCGAGGTCACGGACATTGGCGCGGAGGGCGGCCGGGTTCATGGCCACGAGGACGTCCGGGGCGTCGCCCGGCGTGTGGATCTCGCTGGAGCTGAAGGAGATCTGGAAGCCCGACACGCCGGGGATCGACCCGGCCGGGGCCCGGATCTCGGCCGGGTAGTCGGGCAGCGTGCTGATGTCGTTGCCGAACACCGCCGCGGTCCGGGAGAACTGGGTGCCGGTCAGCTGCATCCCGTCGCCGGAATCGCCGGCGAACCGGATCGTGACGCGGTCCAGCTCCTGGACCGGCACCTCGTGGCCCTTCGTGATCGTCACGGGACCTCGTGCCCCTCCTGCCTTTCAACGCCGGCGCACCCGTGGGATCGGCGAGGCGCGGGCCGGTCCGGCTAGGGTACCGTACGGGAGATCGTGCGTCAGGCGGCCGCTCGGGCGGGCGTCGTCCCCCGGACCGGCCCTCGGGACCCCGTGAACGCGGGATTGCAGACACCGCGACCGCTGGCCATAATCCCGCACCGACGCCCGGGCCTGGATCGTGGGGGGTACCGCCGGGCGTCACCGATCGCAAGGGGGCTTCACGATATGCACGTGCCCGGAGCAGGGGGGCTGACGATGTGGCGCCGTTCCACGTCGCGCGGTGATGCCGCTGCGCGCATCGGCGCCGCGATCGCCGGCGCCTGCCTCCTCCTCGCCCTCGTTGCGGCTCCGGCGCTTGCCCACGAGCAGCGCACGGTCGCGGGCTTCGACGTCGAGGTGGGCCTCATCGGCGAGCCCGTCTTCGTCGGCGACAAGAGCGGGCTCGACCTGCAGGTGACGAAGGACGGCAAGCCCGTCGAAGGCCTGGCGACCACGGTGACGGTCGACGTCGAGTACGGGTCGTCGAAGCGAACGCTGACCCTGCAGCCCGCCGGCGAGACGCTGCCGGGCTATGTCGCACCGTTCATTCCCACCGCGGCCGGGAAGTACACGTTCCACCTCGGCGGCTCGATCGACGGTGCGCCGATCGACGAGACCTTCACGTCCAGCCCGACCGGGTTCGAGGAGGTCCGCGAGGCCGCCTCGGGCGAGTTCCCCGCCACCTTGCCGACCGTCGTCGAGCTCGCCGCCCAGGCGAAGAAGGGCGCCGATGCGGCTGCCCTCGTCCCGGTCGCCCTCGGCGTCGGCGCGGCCGGCCTCCTCGTCGGGCTGCTGGGCATCGGCCTCGCACTGGCGAGCCGGCGCCGCGCGGACGCCTGAGCGCGGGCCCCGCATGACCGCACGGCTGGCGCGAGCCGCAGCGCGGGCCGCGTTCGCCGGCGGTCTGGCCATCGCGCTGCTCTCCGCGGCCCCCGCGATCGCCGGGTCGCTCGTCGACCGCGGGGCGG
>JADGQH010000270.1 GCA_017881985.1 Chloroflexota bacterium
GACTTACGCTTTGTGAGCGTGCAGCTGTGGGGTGAAGTCCTTGGCGAGGCCGCGCCCTTGCAGCTCCGGCACGAGCTCGGGGGGCCGGACATCCGACCGCGTCGCGGGACCGATCCAATCGGTGAGATCCCGGTTCACGAGGATGGTTCCGGACCGGGAGTGCTGCCGCCCGTCCGGTGAGTCGAACTCGATCGTCGCCTCGGTGAGCGGCACCATCATCCGCCGGCGGCGGAAGCCCATGACCGGGTCGGTGCCGGGCACCACGTGGATGTTCCCGCTGACGTCGTACCGGCCAACCCGCAGCGCGACGGCGATCGGCCGAGTCCGCTTCCGGCGCGCAGGATCGCCACGCGGAGCACCGACCGCCACAGCGTAGATCTCGTCTCGCGCCACGACGACCGTCCTGACCTGCAGACCGTGGCTGTCGTCGAGGCTCTGCAGGAACGTATCGACGAACTCGAACTCGGTGCGCTCGTTCATGAGGTCGGTCACGCGATCCGCGGTCAGCGCCAGGCGCCCGAATGCCACGGAGTCCTCCGCGTAGACGGTCAACTCGACGATCGGGACCGGCGACGCCACCTCGGTGGGACATGTGGCATCTGCCAGGGGTGGCTCCACCTGAAAGACCATCCGCAGCGGTCCCTGCAATCGAGCGCGTATCGACATGCACCCGACCGTACCCTTCCGGAGCCTGGCAGCGGTATGGCCCGATGGTCCGGCCAGGCGCGACGTCGACGCCGCAGTGATCGGCTAGAGGTTCAGCCACTTCGGTAGGCCGGCAAGGTCTGCAGCCCGCGACCGTGCGGAGCGCTGCACGGCGACGCAGGCCGGACTATCGATCTATAGGTCCTGGGTCGCCCGCTTGCTAACGTGCTGGCGCATGGCCGGAACACCGGTGACCGATACCGCGAAGCCAAAGGGCTCACCAGCGTTGCTGGCGCTCGTGTTCGGCGCGTTCCTCGTCATCATCGGGATGACTGCGACCGGGCAATCGATACTCGTGTCGTCTCACGTGACCAGCCAGTCGCTCGACGCGGTCGTCACGGCTGACGCCTCGCTCGTTCGAATCCTCGTGAACGGCACGCTCGTTCCGGCGGACCTCGATCCGACTACGCTCCAGCCGACCCGTGTTGCCACGCTGCAGGCAGAGATGGCCGTTGTCGCGCGTCGAGGGATCATCGAGCGGCTCGAGGTCCGCACGCCGACCGGCGGGTTCCTGTTCGCGAGCGATGGCCGCGCACAGGCAGCGACGTCGTCGCCGGACTTCGCCATGGCCGCCGGCGGGTCTACCTTCGCGAGCATCGGCCCGAATGCGGATTCGCAGCTCGGCACGTCCCAGGTCCTCACGGAGTCGCTCCCGATCACCAGCGGCGGGATCGTCCGCGCCGTCCTGACGGTCACACGCGACGCGGCGCCCGTTCTCGCCAGGATCGCGGCCGCGCAGCAGGAGATCGTGATCCTCACCTTGTCGGCCGCGCTGGTGGTGGCCTTCATCCTGTACCTGATCTTCCGATCCGCACACGGCCGACTGCGCCGTCAGACCGCCGCCCTCGTCGAGGCGACCCGTCGCGACCCACTCACCGGAACGCTCAACCACGGTGCCCTCGTGGCGGCTCTCGCTGGCCGCATCGACGCAGCGCGTGCTTCCGCGGGCACGGTCGAGGTCGCGCTCGTCGACGTCGACAACTTCCGGCTGCTCAACGATACCCATGGGCATGCCGCAGGAGACGCGGCGCTCATCGAGCTGTGCCGGGTTCTGAGCGTCTGTGCGCCGGAAGGTTCGACCATGGGGCGGTATGGACCGGACGAGTTCCTGGTGATCTCGAAGCCGGGGGTCATGGCCTCGATGCGGGCCGCGATCGAGCGGCTTCAACTCGAGCTGACGCAGGTGAGCCTGCAATACGGCGACTCGGACCGGCTGCCATTGACCGCCAGCGCGGGGGTCTGTGCCTTCCCGCTCGATGCTGACTCGGTCACGGGACTCCTTTCGATCGCGGCGATGACGCTGGGCGAAGCGAAGGGCAGTGGCGGAGATGCCGTCCGGGTCGCCGAGGCAGCCGGGGCCACGCCCACGTTCACGAAGAGCTTCGACATCCTTCAGGGGCTCGTGATCGCGATCGACACCCGGGATCGGTACACGAAGCGCCACTCCGAGGACGTCGCCCGCTACGCGGACTTCCTCGCCGAACGACTCGGGCTCGGACTGGAGCTCCGCCAGGCAATCCATGTCGCCGGGCTCCTCCACGATGTCGGCAAGATCGGCATCCCGGACCAGATCCTGCGCAAGCCCGCGAAGCTCACGTCCGACGAGATGAAAGCCGTCGAGCAGCACGTCGCGCTTGGCCACATGATCGTGCGCGATCTGCCCCATCTCGAGCTCGTCAAGGCCGGGATCCGGTTCCACCACGAGCGTTGGGACGGGCGAGGCTATCTCGATCGGCTCGAAGGCGAGCAGATCCCGCTGATCGCGCGGCTCCTGGCGGTCGCGGACGCATTCTCGGCGATGACGACAACGCGTCCCTATCGCAAGGCACTCTCCGTCGACGAGAGCCTGAGGCGCCTCGAGGACAGCGTGGGCACGCAGCTCGACGAGGAGCTCGCTCGGGCGTTCGTGGAGGGCATCCGCACGGCCGATGATCCTCCTCTGCCCGGCATGGACGTGGTGCGCACGCACCTCTGGACGCCAGCCGATCGGGTCGCCTGACATGAAGGCACGCCGGCATCGCCGCATCTCGGGCCTCCTCGGGTGGCTCGCGGTCATGGGCGGTCTCGCCGTGGCATCGCTTCTCGTGCCGCTCCAGCCGGCGATCGCTGCCCCGAATGGCCCCGGTCCTGTCTTCATCCCGGGGAATGCCGACCCAGACCCGTGCGACCAGGGAAACGGCAATCACACGGGCAACCATTGCTCGCCGAGCCCGACGGCAACGCCGACGCCGCTTCCGACGCCCAGCTCGACAGCGACGCCCAGCTCGACAGCGACGCCGAGCCCGACGCCGCTTCCGACCCCGACGCCGCTTCCGACCGCTACGCCCCGTCCGACGCCGAGCCCGACCGCGACCGCCGCCCCGACGCCGCTCCCGACCCCGACGCCGCTTCCGACCGCGACGCCCCGTCCGACGCCGAGCCCGACCGCGACCGCCGCCCCGACGCCGCGACCATCGCCGACCCCACGTCCGACCCGCAGCCCGACGCCGCGTCCGTCGCCGACCGGAGCCTCAACGTCGCAGCCGACAGGCGCTCAGCAGTCGTCGACCCCAACGTCTGCTCCCATCCTTGAGCCGGGCGTCTCGGCGGCTGCGTCGCCTGCAGCAGCCACGCCCGGACTGCTTCTTGCACCCCCATCGGCGAACTTTCGAACGCCCGAAGACACCGAATTGGCTGTCAGCTCGTCTCAGCTGCTTGGCGACGTCCTCTCCGGTGCCGCCGGCGGCCGGGTGACGTTGGCTGCGGACGTCGGCCACGGACACCTCGTGTTCGCGCCGGACGGCTCGTTCACCTATCGGCCGGCCGCGGGCTATGTCGGGCCCGACTCCTTCCGATACGTGCTGACCTTCGGAGGCCAGACGAGCGACGCGGTTGAGGTCACCCTCACGACCTACCGCGTCGACGAGCCGTCTCCCAGTTCCGGGGTCGGCTTCCAGATTGGACCGATCGGTCGAGGGGGACCCAATTCACCCGACGTCACCTTCGGATCGCTCGGACCGCTGTCCTTCTCCTTCGAGTGGCTCATCCCGAGCCTCGTGATCTCGGGCCCCGGGCTCATGATCCTGATCGTGATCGGCGCCCAGTTCGTGGCCGGTGCCGCATGGCTGCCGCTCGTCCGTCGCGATGTGGGCCAGTTCGGGCTCGGATCCCGGAGAGCCGGCCAACGCGAGGCGCGGCCGTAGGCGTTTCCGGCCAGATTCGTTCGCGTACCTTCCTCTCCCGACCGTCATGCTCGCGCGGTCTGCCATCAGGTGCTCGTGGGCATCAGGGAGAACCTACCGGGCGAGCTCGGGTCTCGGCGGGATGGGACGCGCACCCGGCAACCGGGGGCCACTCGCGTCTAGTGTTATTAGCGCACGCCATGGCATCTTCGGGTTACGGCCCCGGCGCCGATCGATTGGCCTCTGGGGCGGTAGACTCGCGCCGATGACCGAGACGTCGTCGGACGCCAGACTCCGGGCCGCTATCAACGCTGAGCAACGCGGGATAG
>JADGQH010000064.1 GCA_017881985.1 Chloroflexota bacterium
CGCACAGGGCCTCCGACGCGCCGGGTCCCGAGGGGCCGTTCTGGGCCTCATGGGCCGCCGCCGCGGGCAGATCGGCCCTTGTCGCGCCCCGCTGGCGGCATCGACGATCGCGGGACGCTAATCGGCGCGACCCTCGATGACGTCCCACGCGGATTGCCCGCGCTCGCATGAGGTGGCATGTCTCTCGTCATTGACGGGCTTCGCAAGCGCTTCGACGAGGTGGTGGCCCTCGACGGGGTCGGCTTCAGCGTCGAGCCCGGCCAGGTGTTCGGCTTCCTCGGCCCGAACGGTGCCGGGAAGACCACGACCATGCGCATCGTCCTCGACATCCTTCACGCCGACGAAGGCTCGGTGACATGGAACGGGCAGACCGCCGCACGCGTTCCCAAGCGCACATGGGGCTACCTGCCCGAGGACCGCGGGCTGTACCCACGGATGAAGGTCCTCGATCAGCTCGTGTTCTTCGGGTCGCTTCACGGGCTCACGCGCGCCGACGCGGCAGCGCGGGGCCTGCACTGGCTCGCGCGATTTCGCATCAGCGACTATGCGACCCGACGGGCCGACCAGCTGAGCAAGGGCAACCAGCAGAAGGTGCAGTTCATCGCCGGAATCCTGCACGACCCGGATGTGCTCCTCATGGATGAGCCGTTCTCCGGCCTCGACCCGATCAATGCCGCCCTCCTCAAGGAGGCGTTCCTGGAGCTGAAGGACCGGGGCAGGGCGATCGTGTTCAGCACGCACCAGATGGACCAGGTCGAGGAGCTGTGCGATGCGATCGCGATCATCGATCGCGGCCGGATGGTTGTGAGCGGCGCCACGGCCGAGGTGCGGCGGCAGGCAGGTCGCCGGGTCGTGCGGATCGCCGTCGCCGGCGACCCGGATCTCGCCTGGGTCGACGCCCTGCCCGGCGTGCGCGTGACCCGCTCCGGTCTCGATTACCACGAGCTGGACGTTCGCGACGGGGGCAATCCGGACAGCATCCTGCGCGCCGCCCTCGATCGGGGCGCACAGGTGACCCGCTTCGAGATCGCCGACCCGTCGATCGAGGACATCTTCATCGAACGCGTCGGCGTGACGACCATCGAGGAACGAAAGCTGGCCGCCGCGCCGGCGGGGGTCGCCCGATGAGCCCGGAGTGGTCGATGAACGTCGCCAACATCGTGGCCGTGACGCGCCGCGAGTTCGTCACCCGGACGGGCAACCGCGGGTTCATCATCTCGACCCTGCTCCTCGTCATCGCGGCGGTCGCGATCGGGCTGGCCCCCGTGGTGATCCGGTTCATCGACCGCAACACCACCGAGACGGTCGCCGTCTACGCGGGAGCGGCCGACCTGCACGGGGACCCCGTGGCCACCCTCGACGCGCTCCTGAATGCCGCGTCCGGCACTCCTCCGGCGAACGGACCAGGCGCGGACGGCGGGAAGAAGGAATTCACCGTCGAGCCGGCCGCGGACCCGGCCGCTGCACGCCAGGGCGTGCTCGACGGGAAGCTGAACGCCCTGGTCGACATCGAGCGTGACCCGACCGGCGAGCCCGTCTTCACGATCTACGCCAAGGACCCAGGGACCAGCCGCACGGTGACCTTGATCCGCCAGGCGGTCGCCTCGATCGCAATCGCCGACCGGCTCGGCAACGCGGGCCTCTCGGTGGCCGAGCAGTCGCATCTCTTCTCGGCCCCGACCGTGCGGGCACTCTCGCCCGACCCCGCGAAGCAGGGACCGGACGGGCAGCCCTCGCCTGCGACGACCGCGACCGACGAGATCAGCAACTTCGCGGTCACCTTCGGCCTGGTGATGTTCCTCTTCCTCGCCGTGATCATCTATGGCACGTGGATCGCGATGAGCGTCGTCGAGGAGAAGACGAACCGGGTGATGGAGATCATCCTCTCGACGGCATCGCCATTCCAGCTCCTCGCAGGCAAAGTGCTCGGGGTCGGCGGCGCGGCGCTGGCGCAGTACCTCGCGGTGCTGGCGGCCGCGCTCGTCGCGACCCTGCTCCAGGGCCAGGTCGCCGCCCTCGTGCTCGGGGACGCCGGCGGGATCAGCCTGCCGACGGGGCTCACGCCGGGGATCCTGCTGGTCTTCTCGGTCTACTTCGTGCTGGGATTCATGCTCTACGCGGTGCTCTTCGCGGCCGCGGGCTCGCTCGTGAGCCGCCAGGAAGACGTGAGCCAGGTCGTCACGCCGATGACCCTGGTCTCGACGGCGGGCTACCTGATCGGCCTGTATGCCTCCATCGGCATCGTCGACGCGAACGCCTCGTGGGTCGTGGCCCTCTCCTGGGTCCCGTTCCTCTCGCCATACATGATGCTCGGCCGCATGAGCGCCGGCGAAGCCGGGCCGGTCGAGGTCGTCGGGACGATGGCTCTCATGGTCGTCACGATCGTCGTCGCCGTCTGGGTGGCGGCCCGCATCTACAGCGCCGGCGTCCTGATGTACGGCCAGCGGCCCGGCGTCCGGCGCATGTGGAAGGCGCTCCGCGAGGCGCGCTGAGGGCGCCCGGATCGGGGCATCCCGTGGGATGATCGGCAGCCGATGGAAGTCGTTGCATTCGCTGCGGGCGCGCTCCTCCTGGTGCTCGCCCTGTGGGACCTGTTCGAGACGGTCGTCGTGCCCCGGCCGACGCCCGGCTGGTTTCGAATCAGCCGGTACCTCGTGCGCGGCTCGTGGCGCGGTCTCCGGGCCATCCTGAACGCCCGGCCGGCCAGGTCCCACGACACGATCCTGGGGCTCTTCGCCCCCGCGGCCACGGTCGCCCTCCTGGGGGCCTGGCTCGTCACCCTCATCGTCGGGTATGGCCTGATCCTGTTCGCCCTGCGCGACGAGCTGCGGCCGGTGCCGCCCGATCTCGGCAGCTCGCTCTACTTCGCCGCGAGCTCCGTCCTGACCCTGGGATTCGGTGACATCGTGGCGACCGGCGCGGCGGCCCGCATCGTCATCGTCGTGGCGGCGGTGACCGGCCTCGGGACCGTCGCCCTCGTCGTGACCTTCCTCTTCTCCCTCTACGGCTCATACCAGCGCCGCGAGGTCCGGGTCGTCGCCCTGCAGGCAGCGGCGGGGGCACCGCCCTCGGCTGTCGCCCTGCTCGAAAACTACGCCCGGCTCGGCCTGGTGGGGCGCCTCCCGGAACTCTTCCTCGACTGGGAGCGCTGGGCGGTCGAGGTGCTCGATTCGCACATCGCCTACCCGCTGCTGGGCTTCTTCCGCTCGAGCCACGACAACCTGTCCTGGATCAGCGCCCTCGGGACCATTCTCGACGCCGCGAGCCTGATGCTCACGACGATCAGCCGCGTGCCGCGTGGCGAAGCCAAGCTGGCAAAGCGCGTCGGCACGCACCTGGTGGAGGACATCTTCAACCTCGGCTTCCGCTCCGGCATCCCGACAGGCCTGGATCGCGCGGCCTTCGATGCGGCCTGCAGTCGTCTCGAGGCAGCCGGCTACACGCTCGAGGCGCGCGATGCTGCGTGGCCCCATTTCGAGGCCGCCCGCGCCACCTATGCGCCGCGCCTGGAGGCGATGGCCCGCTACTGGGCCACGCCGGCAACGTCGTGGCTCGGCGACCCGGTCGCGCTCCGGGCGCCGCTCCACCCGGTGGACGACCCGTAGAGCGGACTGACGGAGTCCGCTCGTGTGGTGGGGACCCGGCGGTCTGCCGCTACTCCTCCACGGGTCCCTGGACGTCGTCATAGATCCGCGCCTCGCGGATCCGTCCGCTCGGGCCGCGCTCGTAGACGGCCACGCCAGCCTGGTGCGGCAGGTCCACGCCGCCCCACTTGACCGCGTTGAACTCGAGGGCGGTGCGCACCCCGTCCTCGGTCACCGTGCAGTGCTCGAGGACGATGCCGCCGCCCGCGCTGAAGAAGCGGGCGAAGAACTCGCGAAGCGCCGGCGTGCCGCAGACGCGGAACTGAGGCCCGGACGGCTCTCGGAAGCAGCCGTCGGATTCGAACGTCGCCACGATCGCAGCTGCGTCGCCAGCCGCGAGCGCCGCCTGGTACCTGCCGACGACGTCGGATTCGTGGACGTCCGGGTCGCGCTGCAGCAGAGGCGGGCGGATGACGTGATGACCGAGCAGGGGCCACTGGCTGTGGTAGACGCGGATTCGTACCGCCTCGTGGCCGGGATCCGGCTCGACGACCACGGCGACCGGCAGGACGAACGTGCGGCCCGCCTCGGTCAGCTCGAGATCGAACTCGCCCACCGACCGGGCGTGTCCCAGGGTCGTCGCAATGGCCGTGGTCCGTGAGCCGCGGTCGTGAAGCCACGACGAGCTCGTCTCGCAGTATGCCTCGAGCGCCGCTCGGCCCTCGACCCGACCGGCGCGGGGATCATCGATCGTCACGCCGCCAGGGAACGCTTCGAGGAGCCGCTCCGGGTCGCCGGCGAGCACCGCGTCGCGGGCGGCGCCCAGCCAGCCACCGGCCGCATCGAGCCGGGATGCTTCGTAGATCACCTGCCCGAACTCCGTCAGCCACGTCATGCCGCTGCCCCTCCGATCGTCGCACGCGTCTCATCAACCTCCGCCGAGTCGCCAGCAGGGTTGGGCCTGCACCGATGATTCGCCGATGGTCATCGGCCGGTTCTTCGACAAGCGTCGGGTGATCCGGCCGACAGCCGCGTCGTGAAGCCAACCCGGAATCGGGAGATCGCGGGCTCGCGCCCGCGATCTCCGGTGGGTGGGGAGGGCCTCGGCGAGCGAGGCCGCCTGTTGTCAGTGGCCGCTGCCGCCGCCGCTGCCGCTGTTGCCGCCCTTGTCGTCGGGGCTCGCGGCCGGCTGGGCCGTCGTGGTCGCGGTGGGGGTGGCCGTGGCGCCGGCCGGGTCGGTGCCCTTGTCGTCGGGGCTCGCGGTCGGGGAGGCCGTGGCCTTCGCCGTGGCTGTGGGCGTCGGGGTGGCCGCGTCGTCGGTGCCCTTGCCGCCCTTGTCGTCGGGGCTCGCGGCAGGCGAGCTCGTGGCCTTCGGGGAGGCCGAGTCATCGGAACCCTTGGCGTGGTCGTCGGGGCTCGCGGTCGGGGACGCGCCGTCGTCGGCGCCCTTGGCACCCTTGTCGTCGGGGCTCGCAGTCGGGGAGGCGCTGTCGTCTCGGCTCATGCCCTTGTCATCGCCGGGCTCGAGGGAGGGGAAGGCGCTCGCGGCGGCGTTGTCGTCGCCGGGCTCGAGCGACGGGGAGGCGCCCGCGGCGAGGCGGTCGTCGGTCGGGCTCGCCGACGGGCTGGCGGCCACCAGGGCCGGGTGGTCCTCGCGGGTCTGCTGCTCGCGGGCGAGGGCCACGCCGCCGAAGAGGAGGAGTCCGGAGGCCACCACCATGAGGGTCGTGGTCAGGTTGCGTCGCGTCATCTGGGAACCTCGGTTTCTGCTGTCTGGGCTTCGCTGTTGGGGGCTGTCGTGGTGGGCGTTCGCTGACCAGAACAATGGGATCCGGCGTGGCCGGGCACCACGGGCGCAGGGCTCCGACGCGACCCGGACCTTGGTCTGAGGTCGTTCCGGGCCCGGGGACCGATCCCGGGCAGGGAAGCCGAACATGCCTCATCCGTCGTTCTGCCGGCAGGCAGGACGTTTCGTCCGCCCTATACTTGAGCCATGGCTCAAGTGTTTGCGTCAGAGATCGACGACGACGCCTGCTCCGACGAGTGCCTCCATCCCGAGGCGATCCGACCGCTCCTTGGCCGATCACTCGCGAGCAACGGGGCCCGAGCCGTCGGGGAGCTGTTCGCGACGCTCGCGGATCCATCGCGGGCGAGGATCGTCCACCTCCTGGCGATCGCCGAGCAGGAGCTGTGCGTCTGTGACGTCGCACTCGTCCTGGGCATGAGCGTGTCCGCGCTGTCGCACCAGCTCCGTTTCCTGCGCGAGCGCGGTGCCGTCGAGCGGCGCAAGGTCGGGCGGATCGTCTACTACCGGCTCATCGACGACCACCTGCGCGACCTCGTCCTGGGCGCGGCGACGCACGTCGGCGAGGTCGCCTGATGGCGCACGGGCACCGCTCCGCTGCCGCAGCCCACCGCGGCCGTCTCGCGGCCGTCCTCGTCCTCTCCCTGGCGATCCTCGTCCTCGAGGTCGTTGGCGGGGTCGTCACCAACAGCCTCGCCCTCCTGGCCGATGCCGGCCACATGCTGACCGACGTGGTTGGGGTCGGGATGGCGCTCCTTGCGATCTGGTTCGCCGGCCGCAGCCCGACGAACGGGCGCAGTTACGGCTATCTCCGGGTTGAGATCCTCGCGGCCGTGACGAACGCCTTCCTGCTCTTCGGGGTCGCGGCTCTCATCCTGTTCGAAGCCTGGCGACGGTTGTCTGAGCCGCCCGCGATCGCGTCCGGGCTGATGCTCGCGGTGGCGCTCCTCGGCCTTGCCGCCAACGCCGTCTCGCTGCTCCTGCTGCGCAACGCTCAGCGCGAGAGCCTGAACATGCGCGGCGCCTATCTCGAGGTGATGGGCGACTTCGTCGGTTCCGGCGCCGTGATCGTCGCTGCGGTCGTGATCGCGCTGACCGGCTGGACCGCCGCGGACGCCGTTGCGTCAGCGCTGATCGGACTCCTCATCGTTCCCCGGACGTTCGTGCTCCTGCGCGACGCCACCGACGTGCTCCTCGAAGCCACCCCGAAGGGCGTGGACATGGATCACGTTCGGGGGCACATCCTCGATGCCCCCGGCGTCGTGGACTGCCACGACCTTCACGCCTGGACCATCACGTCGGGCATGAAGGTCGTATCGGCCCACGTCATCCTCGCCGTTGGAGCCGACGCCGCAGAGACCCTCGACGCGCTCTGCGCCTGCCTGTCAGACGACTTCGACATCGAGCATTCGACGTTCCAGCTCGAAACGGCCGATCGGCGGCGCTTCGAGGAACGGAGCCACGCCTGACGGCGCTCGCCGGCAACTGACCGCTCGCGGTCCTGGCGGTGGGGCGCCGGGCGGTGCCCGACCGGATCGTCATCCGGGAAGAGATCCGCGATGCCATCGGCGCGTCGGCTTCGGGGCCGAGGGAGAGATCGTCGACCGTCGAACTGCGCCGCCACGACCGGGCCTGCGATCAGGCCGGCGAAGCCCACGACCACCGTGATCGTCGCCAGGGCCGCCGGAGGACGGACCTCCGACTCCGACAAGGCCGGTCCGACGGCATCGACCCGGGCGAGGGGCCTGCCCTCGGTGGCCGGGCCGGCTTCGCTGCTCGGACCGGCGCCGCTCACGGGCGGGCCGTCACCCGGTTGACGGCGAGGACCTGCGCGACACGCTCGATTCGTGATGCGCCGGCTTGCCCTCCCGGGAATGAGCGGAGGATTGATCCGCCCAGGCACCCGGCCTTGTCAACCATGCGTACAGGCTCAGGGCGCCGATCCCGCCGAGCGCGCCGCCGAGGATATCGCTCGGGTAGTGCGCGTTGAGGGCCATCCGCGCGAGCCCCACGAGCACGACCCAGATGATCACGACCGCCGTGAAGGCAACCCTCCCGGCCAGCGGCCTGGAGCTCCGCCAGCCCCTGATCGTGATGATGCCGAGGATGGTCAACGCCTCGAGCACATGACCGGACGGATAGCTGTACACGACGCCGGGGACCCCGGGGTCGGTGCCGGATGGGCGAGGCCGAGCGACGAGCTCCTTGATCCCTTCGCTGCCAAGCGTGACGGCGGCGAGCATGATGAGCACGAGGAAGGCCTCCCGGCGCCGATGCGTGGCGACGAGCCACACCACCATCCCAAGGCCGATCACGACCAGCGGGATGTTCGCCGACTCGGAGAGGCCGCGCCAGATATCGGGCAAGCCATCGAGCGTGCGCGCGAACGCGAGGATGGGCGGATCGAACGGCATGGCGATCCTGCCCGCTAAAGCAACGGTCAGCAGGACGAAGGCGACGAGACTGAGGAGCCCGATCGCGAGCGTGCGGGCGTTCGTCCCTCCATCGCTCGAGCGATCCACGGCGCCGGCGCCGTCGGATCCGGGCGTCACGGGTTCGGTCATCGTCGTGACCCGGTGACTGGGGCGGCCAGCGGGTCGGCCCTGGCTCCCGCCTGCTGAGGACCATCCGAGCGGGCAATCCCGCGGACCGAGCCCGCGGCGGCATCGACGACATCCGGGCTGGGGACCGGTTCGGGAGCAACAGGCTTGTGACGACGGCCGGCAAGCAGGTCACGCTCCACCTGCAACCGGAGCCGGAACAGGATGTCCCATTCGTCGGTCGGGACAGCCAGGACCATCAGCCGCTCATCGATCGCCGCGAAGCGGGCGCTGGCATCCGCAGTGAGTCGGCCGCCGGTCGCGCCGCCCGCGATGCCCAGACCCGCGAGCTCGTCCTCGATCTCCTGGCTCTCGGCGCTGATCGTCAGGTGGGCGGAGGTCCACGTCAGCCGGCTCAGGATCGCCGCACGTGCCCGCGTCCGTTCGGCGACCGCGCCGGAGATCGCGATGTCGGACGGATAGACGCCGACGTTGAGGTCCGGCGCGCTGAGGGTGATCAGGCGGTCCGGTCGGAGCTGGCGGACGTTGTTGCCGGCGACGCGGGTGAGCAGCTGGGCCGGCAGGGTGAGGACCCAGGGTGCGTCCTCGGCCGTCGCCGCGAAACCCACATCGACCAGGGCATCGCGGAGATCGGCCACCATCCGGTCGTAGCCACCGGGCTTGACCACGATCGGGACGTGGACGTCGGCCCAACCGTGCCGCTTGCTGCGGACCTTGCGCGCGATCCCGACGCCGGCCAGGAAGATCAGCAGGCCGCCGATCAGGGGCGCCAGGAGGTAGCCCCGGACGATCTCCACGAGAATCGCGGCGCCCTGGGGTCGCTCGCCCTGGCTCGGGACGAGGTAGCCCGCGAAGCCGACGCCCAGCGGCAGCAGGATCACGCCGAGGAGCAGGGCTGCCGCGAGCCAGGCTTGGTCGACGAAGGGCGGGTGGGGCGTGGCCGCGAGCAAGGTGGAGCTGACGATCGGCAGGACGAGTGCCAGCAGGAGCACGAGCCAGAGGAACGAACCCGCCATCATCAGCACGAGGAAGACCTGGTGGGATCGCGGCACGCGTCCGAACAGCAGGCTGCTTGCCCAGCCGAGCGCGCTCGTCAGCAGGTCACCGGCAAATCGACCCGCAAACCCGAAGACGGACACGAGGATGGTCATGCTCGAGTCTCGAGCGTCCGGTGTCTCGTCATCCATGGCCTCCTGGCGACCCACGCGAGCGGCGGCATGCGCCGGCCGGGCAGCCAGTCTGGTCGGGCGACCGCGCGGCGTCATGACGGCCTGTCATGTCCGGCGGTCGAGGGCCCGCACCCTGTCGGCAGGAACCCGAAGAGCGAAATTCGCTGATGACGCGAGCGTTCGTCATCGCACGCGAGCGCACGGGCGGCAAGGTGCGGACCGTTGTCGACGAGGTCCGACATGCGCTTCGGCCAGCGCGTCGCTCCCGTCGGGCGGCGTCGCGTCCAGGTCCTTCTGGCCGTCCGCGCCGAGCAAGAGCGTGTGCCCTTCGGGCCAAGGAGCCCGGTCAGCAGAGTAACGACGATTCAACCGCCGCTGGGCTTGCGCTTCGTCGACGCTGCCCGACGCGGAGTGCTCGCCTGGCGGATGATCGAGTCTTTGTCGACGTCGATGCCGTGCTTCTCCGCGGCATTCAGGATCTTCCGCCGGGCGCGCTGCTTGGCCGCTTCGCTCTCGAAATCGGTCTGATTGAAGCGGGCGATCGCGTTCCGCACGTGCGACTCATCGTGAATCGGGAGGTGTTCCCCGCCCTTCGAGTCGATGTACGCGAACTGTGTGGAGCGGAGCCTGTCGCGATCCTTCGCGTCGAGTTCAGCCATGGTGCATCTCCTTGTCCCGGTGGGATTGATCGGCGCCTCGGGTCGCGCGAGGGTCAGAGAGGCGGATGCCGAGGAGTGCGTCGATCGCGGCGAGATCCCCTTCGGCCGGAGCGGACCCCCGTGTCGCCGGGGCGTCGACAGCGGCGAGGGCAGTCGGCGTGTCGAGGTCGTGCACGAGTGCGAGGCGTATCCCCTCGAGGATGCTGCTGGTCCCCGCTGAGCGTCCGCTGGAGGCCCAGGCGCTCCAGCGCGCCAGACGCTCCTGCGCTTCGGCGAGGAGATCGTCCGTCCACTCCCAATCGTCGCGGTAGTGCTGCGAGAGCACGGCGAGCCGGATCGCCCGGACGTCGACACCAGAGCCGATGAGCGTGGAGACGAGCACGAGGTTGCCCAGGGACTTGCTCATCTTCTCGCCGCGGTAGGCCACGAGCCCGGTGTGCGAGTACAGGTTCGCGAGCGGCTTCCCGGTCAGCGCAGCCGTGTGGCCCGCGCTGAACTCGTGGTGCGGGAACACGAGGTCTGAACCGCCGCCATTCACCGTGAGCGGCAGGTCGAGGAACTCCTGTGCGATGACCGAGCACTCGATGTGCCAGCCCGGCCGGCCTGCGCCGAGCACGGTCTCCCAGCTCGGCTCGCCAGCGCGGGCGCTGCGCCAGAGCAGCGGGTCGAGGGCGTCGCGCTTGCCCGGCCGTTCCGGGTCGCCGCCGCGCTCCGCGAAGAGCTCGAGCATGGTCGGGCGGTCGAGGTTGCTCTCCTGGCCGAGGTGCCATGGCGAGGAGGCCGCGGCCGCAGCGATGTCGAAGTAGATGTCGTGATCGATCGGGTATGCGATGCCGCGATCGAGGAGGCGGCGCACGGCATCCGCAACCTGCTCGATCATCTCGGTCGCCGCGACGTAGTGGTCGGGTGGGATGACCCCGAGGCTCTCCATGTCGCGACGGAACAGCTCGGTCTGCTCGGCGGCGAGCGAGCGCCAGTCGACGCCGGTCGCCGCCGCGCGCTCGAGAAGCGGGTCGTCGACGTCGGTCGTGTTCTGGACGTAGCGCACCCGGTAGCCGGCGTCGAGCCAGAGACGGATGAGGGTGTCGTAGGCGATGTAGGTAGCGGCGTGGCCGATATGGGTCGCGTCGTAGGGCGTGATGCCGCACACGTACAGGCCGGCGACATCGATCGGACGCGCCTCAAGGAGCTGTCTCGTCGGCGTGTCGTAGATGCGAGGAACGGCGCCCTGCCCCGCCAGCCGTGGAAGCACGGGACGGCGCCAGGATCTCACCGCACAAGACTACCGGTGCGCGACGGGGCGCTGCGACCCGCTCATGGTCCTACTCTCCGAACCCGTATCGGGGCCCGACGCGCCTCACGTACGGAAAGTCACGACGGCAGTGCTGGTCGGCACCGTTGTCGGGAACGACGATGCGGCTCAAGATCATGTGCGCCGTCCAGAGAACATCCGCGGACCGCTGATGAGCCAGATCGGGAGAGCCTCGTGAACGAGTACGCCATCGTCCCGTCACCCGACGCGCGCCTGACTGGCCGGGCCCTTGGCATCGACGTTGGCGGCACCGGCATCAAGGCGGCCGTGGTCGATGTCGCGAGCGGTCAGCTCGTGACCGAGCGGCTCCGCGAGCGGACGCCGCGGCGGGCCACCCCCGAGGCACTGCTGGATGTCGTCGTTGATGTCGTCCGCAGGCTCGAGGCGACGGGCGTGCTCACCCCAGACCTGCCGGCCGGGGCCGGGTTCCCCTCGGTGATCAGGGCCGGTCGAGCATTGACGGCAACCCAGCTGAATCGCTCGTGGATCGGGGCGCCCGTGCAGGAGATGCTCGAGCAGCGACTCGGCCGCCCCGTGGTGGTACTGAATGACGCCGACGCGGCCGGTGTGGGCGAAATGGCCCTTGGAGCCGGCCAGGGGCAGTCGGGCGTGGTCCTGCTACTGGCCCTCGGGACCGGGATCGGCTCAGCGCTCTTCGTCGACGGGCAACTCGTGCCGAACCTGCAGCTGGGACACGTCGAGTTCCACTGCCGCGACGCGGAGTCCCGCCTCTCGAGCGCGGCGCGCACCCGGCGAAAGATGGGCTGGAAGAAGTGGGGCGGCGAGTTCAGTGAGCTCCTGGCCCACTACGAGGCGTATCTCTGGCCGGATCTCATCATCCTCGGCGGCGGCCTCGCCAGGAAGTTCCCCAAGTATCGGAAGTTCCTCAAGACGAACGCCCCGCTCGTGGCGGCGGCGATGGGCAACACGGCCGGCATCGTCGGCGCTGCGAGAGTTGGCTCGAACGCGACTCGCGCCTCTTGAGCCACCCGCAGTCTGACGACGATGCGCCAGCGCCCACCCTCCTGCGACCGTGGGAGACAGCCATCTCCGGAGTGGGTGATCAGAAGCAACCGTCAGGTGAGGCTCTTGATACGACGCGGCGTATGGTGGCGTCAGTACCAATCGGCACGGCAGCCACGGAGGTCATGATGGAACCCAACAATCGTCCGTATATCGACCCGCACACGGAGCCTGGCGATGCCGGGACCGAGAAGTGGGCCGAGGCGCCGCGCGGAACCGACGACTCGGTCGGACGCCAACCAGGCCCCGAACCGCTCGGGACCGCCGACGACGGCGTTGTCGAGGGGTCGCCGGCGGATTCGTTCATCAACGATCCGGAGGCAATCAGCGCCCGCAACGACGAGGTCGACGGTTAGGTGCAGTTGCCCCGTTGGCCGTTGGCCCCTCGGACGCCGACCCTTGTCGCTGATATGGGCCTGCAGCGGTCGTGCTCGGTGCCGGCATCGTGGTCGCGGCGTATCGGGCAGTTCCTGGGCCGACGCCCCAGCGCCTGATCGCCACCCGCGATGGCGTTGATCGGCGAGTACGTCGCGAGGACCGTTCCGTGCCGGCTCCGGTCCCGTCCGGGGCGCCGGCCCCACGCGGCCGCTCGCTGATGGCCAGAGCCGTCCGGGGCGCCGGGCAAGCACAACACCGATAGGCCGCCCGGATTGAACGGCGGCGACCTTCGCCTCGTGGATGAGGGCGGCGTACGTGGTCGATGTCATACCGCCGGGGTGACGTGTCGCCACGCGGGCGTTCGCGGAGTACCCTCGAGAGCCGCCGGCACCGTCACCCGGAGCCCGCTGGTGCGGACGCCCCGGATCCCGCAGATCCTGGCGAGAGCACGGCGAGAAAGATCGCTCGACCAACCTCCGAGGAGTGACCGATGGCCAAGAACCAGACGCACAAGATTGATCTCGACGACGTTGACGACGACGCTCCGGATCGAGCCGACATGGGCGAGCTCGCCGATACCCTCGTCGACCGCGGCCGCGCGGTCCTCGATCAGTTCCCGGCCGTAGCGGACAGCGCCCGCGGCGTGCTGGCTG
>JADGQH010000065.1 GCA_017881985.1 Chloroflexota bacterium
TCCTCGTCCAGGATCGCGGCGTCGGGAACGCCGCGCGCGACCGCGTAGGCCCGGGCGACCGCCGCTTCCGTCGTCCGGTCGCCCTCGCGCCGGCCGCCCGTCACGATCAGGACGGGGGCCAGCCCGTCCTCGTAGAGGCGCACCGCGTGGTCCAGGCGGCTCGCGAAGACCGGCGAGGGCGCCCCGTCGTACTGGGCGGCGCCCATCACCACGATCGCGTCGACCGGTCGCGCCTCGTCGACGCCCCCGCGCTGCCAGATCCGGATCGTCGCGTAGCCGGTGACGAGGATCCCGCCGACGACGACGGCGATACCTGCCAGGGCGAGCTCGCGGACCACGGACCGGCCGACGTGATCGCTCAGCGGCCGTGGCACTTCTTGAACTTGAGCCCGGACCCGCAGTAGCAGGGGTCGTTCCGGCCGAGCTTCGCTCCCGCGGGATTCGGGCCCGTGCCCTTCGTCGCGTCGGTGCGCGCCTCGTCGCCCAGCCGCTCCTGCATCGCCCGCAGGGCGGGTGCCGCGGGCAGGTTGCGGGCGGTCGCCGCGACCGTCGGCGAGGACGCAAGCGGCCGGGCGCTCGAGGTCGACGTCCCTCCGCCCGGGAACGTGGCGCTCGTCGGCGCCGATCCGTTGGCGCTCGGTGCGGCCATCGGCATACCTGCGGAGCGGACCGCAGCGGCGCCCGCAGCGAGGCTCGCGGCGAGCTGTGCCTCGTCGGCTGTCGGGGTCGAGGGCTGGCGGACGACGGAGACACGGAAGATCGTCGTTGCCACCTGGTGGCGGATCAGCTCGCCGAGCTGGTCGTAGAGGCTGAAGGCCTCCCGCTTGAACTCGTTGAGCGGGTCCTGCTGGGCGTAGCCTCGAAGCCCGATCCCGCGGCGCATGTCGTCGAGCTCCGTCAGGTGCTCGACCCACAGCGAGTCGATCGTGCGGAGCAGCACGAGCCGCTCGATCATCGACCAGTCCTCGGCCCCGACCTCGGACGACTTCTCCTCGAGCTTCGCGTCGGCGAGCTCCCGGAGATGGCCCGCCAGCACATCGCGGCCGCCGAACTCCCAGAGCTCGTCCTCGGACGTGCCGGGTCCCTCGAGGCCCATCGCATGGAGCGCCGCCTCCAGCCCCTCCATGTTCCAGTCGTCGGGGATCTCCGCCGAGCAGTACGTGGCGATGAGCGCGTCGACCTCCTCGTCGAGGAACGCGGCGGTCGTCTCGGTCAGGTCCTCGTTGCGGAGCACCTTGTCGCGCTCGGCGTAGATCGTCTCGCGCTGCTTGTTGATCACGTCGTCGAACTCGACGACGCGCTTCCGGATGTCGAAGTTGTAGCCCTCGACCCGGGTCTGGGCGCTCTCGATCGTCTTGCTGACAATGCGCGATTCGATCGCGACGTCGTCCTCCAGCCCCAGGCGCTCCATCAGGCCCGCGACACGCTCGGAGGCGAAGCGCTTCATGAGGTCGTCTTCGAGCGAGAGGTAGAAGCGGGACGAACCGGGGTCGCCCTGGCGGCCGGCGCGGCCGCGGAGCTGGTTGTCGATCCGGCGCGAGTCGTGGCGCTCGGTTCCCACGATGTGGAGCCCGCCGGCCGACACCACGCGGTCGTGGTCCTCGTCGCAGACGGCCTTCGCCTCCGCGAACGCCTCGTCGTAGGTCGCCTTGTCCACCTCGGCCGGGTTCAGCCCGCGACGATGGAGGATCTCCGAGGCCATCCCGGCCGGGTTGCCGCCGAGCTGGATGTCCGTGCCGCGGCCGGCCATGTTCGTGGCGATGGTCACGGCGCCCGAACGGCCCGCCTGCGCGACGATCGGCGCCTCCTTCTCGTGGAACTTGGCGTTGAGGACCTCGTGCTTGATGCCGCGACGCCCGAGGAGCTCGGCGAGGACCTCCGACTTCTCGACGCTGACCGTGCCCACCAGGACGGGCCGGCCCGCATCCTGCATCTCGACGATCTCGTCGATCAGGGCCTTGTACTTGCCCTGTTCGTTGCGGAAGACGAGGTCCTGCTCGTCGTCACGGACCATCGGCTGGTTCGTCGGGATCGAGACGACCTCCAGCTTGTAGATCTTGTGGAACTCCTCCGCTTCGGTCATGGCCGTACCGGTCATGCCGGCGAGCTTCGCGTAGAGGCGGAAGTAGTTCTGGAAGGTGACGGTCGCGAGCGTCACCGACTCGCGCTGGACGCGCAGCCCCTCCTTCGCCTCCATCGCCTGGTGGATGCCCTCGCTCCAGCGCCGGTCAGGCATCTGGCGGCCCGTGAACTCGTCGACGATGACGATCTCGCCGTCCCGCACGATGTAGTCGCGGTCGCGCTTGTAGAGCGCATGCGCCTTGAGCGCGGCGTCGAAGTAGCGCGTGAGGCGGGGGTCGTCGTAGAGGTTCTTGACGCCGAGCCATTGCTCGATCTTCCCGATCCCCTCCTCGGTCGGCGAGACGGCGCGGTCCTTGAGGTCGACGAAGTAGTCGCCGCCCTCCTCGTCGCCCTCCGGGCGGGCCCGCAGGCGCGGGACGAGCCGTGCGAACTGGAAGTACAGGTCGGCCGACTCCTCGGCCTGCCCGCTGATGATCAGCGGCGTCCGCGCCTCGTCGATGAGGATGTTGTCCACCTCGTCGACGATCGCGAAGTAGTGGCCCCGCTGGACGCGCTGGTCGAGCTCCGTGACCAGGTTGTCCCGGAGGTAGTCGAACCCGAAGTGGTGGTTCGTGCCGTGGGTGATGTCGGCGGCATAGGCCTCGCGGCGTGGGCACGGGCGGAGGTTGATCAGGCGTTCGTCGGTGGTCGGGTAGCCCGGCTCGAAGACGTATGCGTCATCCCCCACGACGACGCCCACCGAGAGGCCGAGGAAGTGGTAGATCGGGCCCATCCACTGGGCGTCGCGCCGGGCCAGGTAGTCGTTCACGGTGACCACGTGGACGCCCTGGCCGGTGAGCCCATTGAGGATCGCGGCCATCGGGGCGACGAGGGTCTTGCCCTCGCCCGTCTTCATCTCGGCGATCTTGCCCTGGTGGAGCACGGCTGCGCCCATGAGCTGGACGTCGAAATGGCGCATCCCGAGCGTCCGGCGCATCGCCTCGCGGGTCGCCGCGAAGACCTCCGGGAGCACGTCGTCGAGGGCCGCCTGGAGCTTCGCCACCTCCTGCTTCTTTCGCTCGGTTTCGAGGTCGCGACGGCGGGCAACGTCGTCCTGCTCCAGCTCGTCCGGTGCCGGTCCGAAGGCTGCCTGGACCTCGGCGAGCTCGGCCCGGATCTCGTCCATCCGTGCCCGGATCTCGGCGTCGGTCTCCGCCTGGAGCTCCGGCTCCAGGGCGTTCGCGGCGTCCACCAGGGGCTGGACGCGACGGACCTCGCGGTCGTTGGAATCCACGAAACGGGAGAAGAAGCCGAGCACCATGGGACGGTCAGTATAGGCGGGGGGCTTCTGGGTGGCCCGGCAGGCGGACGCCCACGGGCGCTCCGGGCGGGCGCCCACCCACGGGCGCCCTGTCTACTTCCAGAAGCCCGAGCCGTACCCGGCGATGAGCAGCACGAACGTCAGCGCGCCCAGCGCGAGCCAGAAGAGCACCGAGACGGACGTCCGGGTCGGGTTCATCTCGCGGTTGACGAGCGGCGACGCGTTCCAGCGCGGCGAGCGCAGCTGGGTGCGCCAGTCCTTCGGGGTCTCGGTGCGCGGCTCGAGGCCGCCCTCGCCGTCGGGTTGATGCAGCTGGAGGGTCATCGGTCTCCGAACGTCCTGGCCGGCGCGAGGCCGGCGCTGTCGGCGGGATGCGCCGGGTCGTGGCGCGTGGTCAGGTGCTCTGGTGGCAGCATCGCGCCGGTCCGCGCGTCCAGCGTCTGCTCGACGCCGTCCTCCCACAGGATCATCTCCTGCGTCAGCGACGCCTCGCTGCTGAAGAGGGCGCCGACCGACTCGCCCCGGTGGATGCGCCGGATCGCCTCGCCGATGAGGGGCGCAACCGACAGCGTGGTGATCTGGGGGAGCCGTTTCGCGGTCGGGAGCGGCACGGAGTCGGTCAGGACCAGCTCACGGATGGGGGAGCCGGCAATGCGGTCGATCGATCCCTCCGAGAGGATCCCGTGCGTGGCGCAGGCGTAGATCTCCTCGACGCCCTCGCGGACCAGGGCTCGCACGATCTCCATCAGCGTCCCCGCGGTGTCGATCTCGTCGTCGACGATGATCGCGCGCCGCCCGCGGACATCCCCGATGACGTTGAGCAGCTCGGCCCGGTCCAGGTTGCCGACACGCCGCTTCTCGATGATCGCCAGCGGGGCGTCGAGCAGCTCGGCGAATGTGCGGGCGCGCTTGGCGAAGCCGAGGTCGGTGACGACCACGATCTCCGTCAGCGCCTTCTGGCGGAAGTAGTTGGAGAGCAGGTGGACGGCCGTCAGCTCGTCGACAGGAATGTTGAAGAAGCCCTGGATCTGGCCCTGGTGGAGGTCCATCGTGAGGACGCGGTCGGCGCCGGCCACCGTGATCATGTCGGCGATGAGGCGTGCGGTGATCGGGACGCGCGGCTGGTCCTTCTTGTCGGACCGCCCATAGCTGTAGTACGGGACGACCGCGGTGATCCGCCCGGCGCTCGCGCGCTTGAAGGCGTCGATCATGATCAGGAGCTCCATGATCGACTGGTTCACCGGGTGGCAGGTCGGCTGGACGAGGAACACGTCCTTCTCGCGGACGTTGTCCAGGATCTTGACGAAGATGTTCTCGTTCGCGAACGAGAAGACCTCGGCCTGGCCAAGCGGGACGCCCAGGTAGCGGCAGATCTTCCGCGCAAGGCCGTCGTTGGCGTTGCCCGTGTAGACGTCGAACGAGTCGGAGTACACGAACGCCTCCTCCGAGCCGAAGCCCGTCATCCTCCCGACGGACCCGCTCCCGGTGCAGTCGGACCCGCATCGGGGCCGCCATTGTCGCCCATGCCCTCGCGCTCCGCCAGCCCCTCGCGGAACGCGGCGATCCCGACGACCCGGTCGCCCTCGTTGAGGCGCATCGTGATCACGCCGCGCGCCTGGGGCGAGTACCGGTTGACGGTCCGCACGTCCGTTCGCACGACCTGGCCGGCCGCGCTGATGAGGAGCAGCTCGTCGTCCTGCTCGGTGACCTGCTGGACGGCGGCCACGTGGCCCGTCTTGCGTCCCTCGAGGCTGATGAGGCGCACGCCCTGCGGTCCGCGACGCATCGTCCGGAAGGCCGACAGCCGGACACGCTTGCCGTAGCCGGTCTCCGTGAGCACGAGCAGGTCCTTGTCGGGCTGGACGACGCTCATGCTGACCACGTAGTCGTGTGCGCCGGCCGGCCGGATGCCGATGACGCCGCCCGCCTGGCGCCCCATGGCCCGCACGTCCGACTCGTTGAATCGCGCGAGCTTGCCCTCGGCCGTGGCGATGATGATGTCGTCCTGTCCGGTCGACACGTCGACCCACGCCAGCTCGTCATCCGGGTCCAGCGTGATCGCGATGATCCCCGACGAGCGCACCTTCTCGAACTGCTCGATCGGCGTCTTCTTGATGATCCCCTTTCGGGTTGCCATCACCAGGTAGGAGCCCTTCTCGAAGTTCGGCACGATGAGGGTCGCCGTGGGCACCTCGCCGCTCTCGACCTGCACGCCGGGGAGGTTGATGATCGCCATCCCCTTTGCCTGCCGGCTCGCGTCGGGGATCGTGTGCACCTTTGCCGAGAAGACACGGCCGCGGTTCGTGAAGAAGATCGCCCAGTCGTGCGTGTTCGCGACGAGCAGGCTGTCGACGGCATCCTCCTCGCGCGTGACGTGCCCGATGATCCCCTTGCCGCCCCGGCCCTGGCGTCGATACGTCGCCACGGGCTGGCGCTTGATGTAGCCGCGGCGGCTGATCGTGACGACGACGTCCTCGTCGGCGATGAGGTCCTCGTCGGTCATTTCGCGGGAAGAGTCGTCGACGACCCGCGTACGCCGCTCGCCGGCGTACTTCCGCTTCAGCTCGGTCAGCTCGTCCCGGATGATCGCGAGGATCCGGGACGGGTTCCCGAGGATGTCCTCCAGCTCGGCGATGAGCTGGATGACGGCCAGGTACTCGTCCTCGATCTTCTTCCGCTCGAGGGCGGCGAGGCGCGCGAGGCGCATGTCCAGGATCGCCTGGGCCTGCAGCTCGCTGAGGTCGAAGCGCTCCATCAGGTTGCGCCGGGCCGTGTCGACGTCGGCCGACTCGCGGATCGTGCGGATCACCTCGTCGAGGTGGTCCAGGGCGATCTTGAGCCCCTCCAGGATGTGGGCCCGTTCGCGGGCCTTGCCGAGGTCGAACTCCGTCCGCCGCCGAACGATCTCGCGGCGATGGTCCACGTGGTGCTGGATCACGGCCTTGAGCGGCAGCGTCTGCGGCTGGCCGTCGACGAGCGCGAGCATGTTGAGGTTGAACGCGAGCTGCATCGGGGTGTGCTTGAACAGGTTGTTCAGCACCGTGTGCGGATTCGCGTCGTTCTTGACCTCGATGTAGATCCGCATCCCATCGCGGTCGGACTCGTCGCGGAGGTCGGCGATCCCGTCGATGCGCTTGTCCTTCACGAGATCGGCGATCTTCTCGAGGAGCGTCGCCTTGTTGACCTGGTAGGGCAGCTCCGTGACGATGATCGCCATGCGATCGCGGCGCGCCTCCTCGAAGGCGACCTGGGCCCGCATGATCACCCGGCCATGGCCGTGGGCGTACATCTGCCGGATCGCGTCGACCGTCTCGGTGATGCCGGTCAGGGCGTTGCGCTGCTGCTCGTAGCGGAAGATCGAGCCCGCGGTCGGGAAGTCGGGCCCCTTCACGAATGCACACAGGTCGTCGGTGGTCAGCTCGGGGTCGTTGATGAGCGCGATCGTGGCGTCGACGACCTCGCCCAGGTGATGCGGCGGGATGTTCGTGGCCATCCCGACGGCGATGCCCGAGCTCCCGTTCACCAGCAGGTTCGGCAGCTTCGCAGGCAGGATGACCGGCTGGCGGTGCTGGCCGTCGTAGTTGTCGACGTAGTCGACCGTGGCCTTGTCGATGTCGGCGAGCATCTCGGCGGCGATCGGGGCGAGCCGCGCCTCCGTGTAGCGCATCGCGGCAGCCGAGTCGCCGTCGACGGAGCCGAAGTTGCCCTGCCCATCGACGAGCGGGTAGCGCATCGAGAAGTCCTGGGCGAGGCGGACGAGCGTGTCGTAGATCGCCTGGTCGCCGTGCGGGTGGTACTTGCCCATCACCTCGCCGACGATCGCCGCGCACTTCCGGTACGACGCGTTCGAGGCAAGCCCCATCTCGCCCATCGCGTAGAGGATCCGGCGGTGGACCGGCTTGAGGCCGTCGCGGACATCCGGGAGCGCCCGGGCCACGATCACGCTCATCGCGTAATCGAGGTAGCTCGTCCGCATCTCGTCCTCGATGCGGATCGTTCGGATGTCGCCCAGGTCGTCGGTCACGGAATGGCTCTCCGGTTCAGGTCAGCGGGGATCGGGAAGCGGTCGCGTCGAGACCGGGCGCCCGGAAGGCGGCGGCGGTCGCGGCGGCCGCGGAGGTGTTGGACGAGCGCGGCGTCCGGCGGACGCCGGCCAGAAGGCCGCGCAGCTCGGCCGCGTCGGCTGGTGCAAGCTTCGCGAGCGTATCGCGCACCACCCATGCCCGCGCGCCGTCAGATGTGCTCGCGGCGCGGCCGGCCTCTCGCCGGCAGAACGCCGTGACGGCGGCGGGATCGACGGCCGCGAGGTTTCGCAGCGCCCAGCTGAGCGCCTTCTGGACGTCGGGCTCGGGGTCGCCGATGAGGAGGCCGACGAGCGCGAGCCCGCGACCGGCGACGTCTCTCGTCCGCCCGGCGGTCCGATCCACGAACGGGATCGTCGCGATCGTGGAGCCGACCAGCCGGCGTTCCCAGCGGCTGGGGCTGTAGACGAGCTGCTCCAGCTCCGCCCACCGGTAGGGCTCGCGCAGGATGCCGAGCCCGAAGGTCGTGGCCAGCGTGTCGACGGAGATCCAGTCGTCCGCCTCGGCCGCCAGCTCGCGGAGCACCTGCCAGGCCTGCTCCGGCTCGTCCGGCAGGATCCGTCCGAGGAGCCAGCACGCGAACCAGCGCAGCTCGCGGACCGGATCGTGGGCGAGCGCCTCCGCAACGGGGAGCACGCGCGCGGCCCGGACGCCGCGGATCTCGCGCGCCAGCGAGCGATGCACAGCCTCGAGAAGCGGCAGGCGGACACCGAGCGACGGCCCGATCCCCGGCGCAACCAGCTGCTGGCCCGCCAGGTAGACCGGATCGGCCAGCGCCTCGCATCCGGCGCGGATGGCGGCGACGAAACGGCTCGGATCGTCGATCTCGTCGGCGAGCCTGCGACCGACGTCGCGCGCCGCCTCTATGTGCGCGTCGACGAACGCATTGGAGGCAAGGGTCGTGGCACTGGTCTTCCGGATCGCGGGTGGAGCGGTCACCGCGCCGCCTCGTCTGGCACGTCGAGCGCGGGATCGGCGCCTGCCCTGCCTTCCGGGATCAGCCTGAACCGGTAGCGGTCCTTAAGTGCCTGCTTACGCTCTGGCGGCGCCGCCACGTACAGGGCATCGGCCGTGGCCAGGAGCTCGCCCGTCGCAAGGTCAACCAGCTGGGCTTTCGTGGTGAGGAGTCGACGGCGGCGCTCGACCAGGCGCCCCTCGGCGCGGAGCAGGCGCCCGATCGGCGTCGGGCGGCGGTATTCGATCGTGAGCCTCGCGGTGAACCCCCACGAGTCGGCGCTCGCCAGCGCCCAGCCCATCACCTCGTCGAGGATCGTGGCGACGATCCCTCCGTGGGTCACGTCCTCCCAGCCCTGGAAGTCGGACGACAGGGTCGTTTCTGTCCAGCACGTGTCGCCGGCGACGTGCAGGACGAGGCGCAGGCCGACGGCGTTCAGCTCGCCGCATGCGAAGCACGCGTGGGGTGCGACCTCGAAGCGGCCCGCCTCGGTCACGACCTCAGATGTCAAGGTTCTGCACCTTCCGCGCCTCGGACATGATGAAGCTCTTGCGGGGCGCCACCTTCTCGCCCATCAGCATCGTGAAGATGGCGTCCGCCTCGACGCCGTCGTCAATCTCGGCGCGAAGGAGCGTCCGGCTCTGGGGGTTCATCGTGGTCTCCCAGAGCTGGTCCGCGTTCATCTCGCCGAGGCCCTTGAAGCGCTGGACGGTGATGTTCTTCGCGTTCAGCTTCTTGATCGCCGCCTCGCGCTCCTTCTCGGATTGGGCGTAGAGCGTCTGCTTGCCAGTGCTCACGCGGTAGAGCGGGGGCTGCGCGATGTAGAGGTGGCCGTTCTCGATGATCTGGCCCATATGGCGATAGAAGAACGTCAGGAGGAGGGTCCGAATGTGGGCGCCGTCGACGTCGGCGTCGGTCATGATGATGATCCGGTGGTACCGGAGCTTCGCCAGGTCGAAGGTGTCGCCGATGCCGGCGCCGAGCGCGATGATCAACGGGCGGACGTTCTCGCTGGACAGGACCCGATCCAGGCGCGCCTTCTCGACGTTGAGCACCTTGCCCCGGAGCGGCAGGACGGCCTGGAACCGGCGGTTGCGGCCCATCTTCGCCGAGCCCCCGGCGGAGTCTCCCTCGACCAGGTAGATCTCGCTGCGCGCCGGATCGCGCTCCTGGCAGTCGGCGAGCTTCCCGGGCAGGGCCATTCCCTCGAGGGCGCCCTTGCGGATCACGAGGTCACGGGCCTTCCGGGCCGCCTCGCGAGCGCGCGCAGCGGTCAGGCTCTTCTCGATGATCCGCCGCCCGTCGGCGGGGTTCTCCTCGAGGTACTGGACGATCCCCTCGGCGACGGCCGCCTGGACCTGGGCCTTGACCTCGGCGTTGCCCAGCTTCGCCTTTGTCTGGCCCTCGAATTGCGGGTCGACGAGCTTGACCGAGACGACGGCGGTCAAGCCTTCCCGCACGTCGTCCCCGCTCAGGTTCGAGTCGGCGTCCTTGAGGATCCCCGCCTTGCGGGCCCAGTCGTTCAGCGAGCTCGTGAGGGCCGCCCGGAAACCGGTGACGTGCGTCCCGCCGTCGACCGTGTTGATGTTGTTCGCGAACGCGAAGACGTTCTCCGTGAACGAATCGTTGTACTGGAGCGCGACCTCGATGGAGGTCGCCCCTTCGCGCTTCTCCACCGCGATCGGGCGCGAGTGGAGGACCTCCTTGTTGCGGTTGAGATGGCGGACGAAGGAGACGAGGCCTCCTTCGAAGTAGAACGAGCGCTCACGGTCGGCCCGCTCGTCCGTCAGGCGGATCCAGAGGCCCTTGTTGAGGTACGCCGACTCGCGAAGCCGCTGTGTGATGGTCTCGAAGCTGTAGTCGGTGCTCTCGAACATCTCGTGGTCCGCCCGGAAGGTCGTCCGTGTCCCCCGGCGATGCCCCTGCGGCCCGACCTTCGCCACGGGGGTGGTCGGCTTGCCGCGCACGTACTCCTGGGCCCAGATGAAGCCGTCGCGGGCCGTCTCGACGCGGAGCCACTCGGAGAGCGCGTTCACCACGCTCACGCCGACGCCGTGCAGCCCGCCGGAGACCTTGTAGCCGCCGCCCCCGAACTTGCCACCCGCGTGAAGGACCGTGTGGACGACCTCCAGGGCATCCTTCCCGGTCGCGTGCCGCCCAACCGGGACGCCGCGCCCGTCGTCCTGGACCGTGACGGTCCCATCGGCGGCGATCGACACGTCGATCCGGGTCGCGTGGCCCGCCATCGCCTCGTCGATCGAGTTGTCCACGACCTCCCACACGAGATGGTGGAGGCCCCGCACGTCCGTGGAGCCGATGTACATGCCGGGACGGCGGCGAACGGCTTCGAGGCCCTCGAGAACCTGGATGCTCGCGGCGGTGTACTCGCCGCCGCCCGACGCCCGCTTCGACCGGCTCCCGGTCACGTTCGCCGCGCCCGACCCCGCGCCACCACCCGTCGCCCGATCCGTCACGAATTCCCTCCGGTCAGCCGTTCGTAGAGGCGGCCCAGCTCATCCTCGCCGTACCACTCGATGATGATTCGCCCGCCCTTGCTGGACCGCGCGATCCGCACCTTCGTGCCGAGAGATCGTCGGAGGTCCTCTTCGACCCGTTCCATCTCGCCGTCGACGGCGACGGCTGCCCGGCCTCCATCCGGCCCGGCCGGTGTCTCGCGGAGGCGGCGCGCGAGCGCCTCGACTTGTCGCACCGAGAGCCCGCGTCGCTCGATGAGCGCGACGACGTCGGCCTGCCGGGGCGGATCGAGTCCCAGCAGCGCGCGGCCGTGGCCTTCGCTGATGCGCCCCGCGCCGAGCGCCTCGAGCGTCGCCGGCGCGAGCTCGAGGAGCCGGATCGTGTTCGCGACGGTCGAGCGCGCGCGCCCCACGCGGACCGCGATCTCCTCGTGGGAAAGCCCGAACTCGTCGACGAGCTGGCGGTAGGCCCCGGCCTCTTCGATCGCGTTGAGATCGGCGCGTTGGACGTTCTCGACGAGGGCCAGCTCGAGCTGCTCGCGGCCGGTCGCCTGGCGAACGATGGCCGGGATCCGGGTGAGGCCCGCGAGCTGCGCCGCGCGAACGCGACGCTCGCCCGCGATCAGCCGATACCCCTCGAGCGTCTCGGTCACGAGCACCGGCTGCAGGATGCCGTGCGCCTCGATGCTCGCGCGGAGCTCCTCGAGCTGATCCTGCTCGAATACGGTTCGTGGCTGGTACGGGTTCCGCTCGATCCGGTCGATCGGGATCTCGGCAGGCACCGGCGTCGTGGACGCTGCCTGTGGGATGAGCGCTGAGAGCCCACGTCCCAGCGACGCCGGCCGAGCCGACCGCGCGGTCACGCGGGACCTCCCGGGACGCCCGCGCCGGACACGACACGATTCGGCGGTTGCGGGACGGCGAGCGCGAACGATCGATCGGGCGTCGAGGGCGTTGCCGGTGTTGCGGGCGAGCCTGGCGGCACGGCCACCTCGTTGCGCTCCCCGTCGGCGCGCTCTGCATCGTGCTCGAGCCGGCCCCAGAGCTCGGTCGCCAATGCGCGGTAGGCGATCGCCCCGCGACTTTCGGGCGCATAGGCGGCGATCGGCCGGCCGTGGCTCGGCGCCTCGGCGAGCCGAACGCTTCGCGGCACGACTGCCTGAAAGACCGCCGCCCCCAGGTGCTCGCGGACCTCGGCCGCAACCTCCGCCGAGAGGTTCGTGCGGGCGTCGAACATCGTGAGCACGACCCCCTGCACTGCCAGGGCAGGATTCAGGTGGTCGCGAACCAGGTGGACCGTCGCGATCAGCTGCGATAGACCCTCAAGGGCGTAGTACTCGCACTGCATCGGAATCAGCACGGCGTCGGCCGCGGTCAGGGCATTCACCGTGAGCAGGCCAAGCGACGGCGGGCAGTCGATGAACACGACATCCCAATCGGGTTGGATCGCCGCGATGACTCGGTTCAGCCGGCGCTCCCGCTGCTGCACGCCCGCAAGCTCGACCTCTGCGCCGGCGAGCGCGATGGACGAGGGCACGAGCGAGAGTCCGGGCGTCTCCGTCGGCACGATGAGTGCGCCGAGCTCCACGCCGCCCATGAGGGCGTCATAGACCGACGCGCCGGCGGCCGCTCGCCCGGCCCCGAGGCCGCTGGTGGCGTTCCCCTGGGGGTCGAGATCGACCACGAGCACTCGCCGACCGTCGCCGGCCAGGTATGCCGCGAGGTTGACGACCGTTGTGGTCTTCCCAACGCCGCCTTTCTGGTTGGCGCACGCAAGCATCCGGCCCACTACAGGCCACTCTCCTCGGGAATCACGCACCAAGTCTACCATTCCGGCCCCCTTCGACCCCCGGCGCGAGGGTGACAGGGGCGCCTTTGCTGCGACGTATCGCTGCCTTTCGTGGGCCTGGACGGGATCTCGGAGAGCGGCTCGCATCCCCGTCCGGAGGAGAGGTCGGGCCGGAGGGTGTTTCACGTGAAACAGGTCACACGAGCCGTCCCGCACCGGCTGCGCATGCGCCGGCCCTGCGCCTCGTGCCGCACGCGTCGACCGCGTCGAACGCGCCCCGCCCGCCGCCGCACGCACCGACCACGCGCTTCTTGCCGGCTCCGCCCGCCGCCGCCCGCGGCCACCAGCGCGGCCCCTTGCCGGCCGAGCGGCCCTTGCCGCCGACCGCGGCGCGCGGCCGCACGCGCGGCCCTTGCCGACCGCGTGCTCCGCCGACCGCGGCGCGCGGCCGCACGC
>JADGQH010000271.1 GCA_017881985.1 Chloroflexota bacterium
ATCCCCCTGGTGGCCGGCGGGGAGGTGCTCGGTGAGCTGCGGATCGGCGAGACCGCCACCGGAGCGCCCCTCGGCGCCCGCGACCTCGAGCTCCTCGACCTGTCGGCTGAATACGTCGCGGGCGCACTCCGGACCGGTCGGCGCGAGGACGAGCAGGCGAAGGAGCTCGCACTCCTCGCCGAGGCCCGCGCGGCGGTCGAGTCGCAGGCCGCGACGCTGCATGCCGCGCTCGTCGACCACCGCGACGCGCCACCGGGCATCGACGTGCTTGCGCTCGGCCCGCTTCGCGTGGAGCGGGGCGGGACGCCGATCGAGCGCTGGGGCGGCGACAAGGCGGGGAGCCGCCAGGCGCAGGGGCTTTTCGCGTTCCTGTACGACCGCGGCGAGCGCGGCGTGGCGAAGGACGAGGTCCTCGAGCTCATCTGGCCGGACGCTGATCTCGAGCGCGGCGACCTCGCCTTCCACCGAACGATGGGCGGCCTTCGGTCGACCCTGGATCCGGGTCACCGCGGAGGCAGCAGCGCAGCCGTCCGGTTCGTGAACGACCGGTATCGGCTCGGACGCGCGGTGGTCGCCTGGTCCGATGTCGACGGATTCCTGGGGGCGCTCGACGCGGCCGCGGCCACCGATCGTCCCGACCGGCTCCGATTCCTGGAGGAGGCCCGGCGGCTCTACCGCGGCGAGTACCTCGACGACTGCCCGTACTACGGTGACAGCGTCTTCGTCGAGGAGCGCAGGGCGCTGCTGCGCGGTCGATTCGTCGATCTCATGGTCGCGATCGGCGAGCGGTACGAGACCCTCGAGGACCGCATGTCGGCGGCGGCCGCGTTCCGCGAAGCGATTCAGCGGGCGCCGGCCGGCTGTCCGCCCGCCGTGGCCGGGCTCGGGCGCCTGGGTCTCTGAAGGACCGCAGGATCGCCGCAGTCCCACCGCAGTCGCTCCGGAGTGGCGGCCGCGCATCGTGCCGGCATCAACCACCCGCACGAGAGCGAACGCCATGTCGGCCAGCCATCGCACCGCTCCGTTCAGCAGCTCCTTCGGGACTTCGCCCGCGTGTCCGCCGGACGGACAGGAGGCCCAGGGGCTTCCGGGTCACGCGACGGTGCCGCGCGGCGCCAACGGCCCGTCGGATGGGCAGCCATCCGACCTCGCGAGGTGCATCTACGAGCAGCACCACGCCGAGCTGTACCGGTCCGCCCTGCGCGCGTGCCGGGATCCCGGCACGGCCGAGGACCTGGTCCAGGAAGCCTTCCTGCGCCTCATGCTCGAGATCGGCAGGAACCGCACGCCCGACAACATCCGGGCCTGGCTCTACCGCGTGATCGCCAACCTCGCCGTCTCGCTCGGGCGCCGCGCGACCGTGAGCCAGCGGTTCGCCGGCTCCCTCGGGGGCCACGATCAGCCGCCGACGCCCGAAGCCATCGCGATCGACGACGAGCTTCGGGCCGAGCTCGCCTCGGCGCTCCAGGCGCTGCCCGACCAAGCGCGAAGGGCATTGCTGCTTGCAGCCAGCGGGTACTCCGGCGCCGAGATCGCGGCGGCCATCGGCCGCTCGGACTGTGCGACACGCACGCTGATGTGCAGGGCCCGGCTCGAGCTCCGGGATCGCCTGGCCGCGGGACCCGCCGGATCCTGTCCGACCGTCGGGGCCGTCGGGGCCCCGTACGCCGTCAGGCCACGGGGATCCGCCGTCCTCGCGCAGCTCATGTCGGCGAGCGCGAGCTGATCCCGCTGCGACGACGCCGGCTGCCGCCTACGGCCTCCGCACGCGGGGCGGCGCGGGATTGCGACCGACCACGTCGCCGATGACGTAGCTCGCGAGCAGGACTCCGAGCACAGCGCCGGTCTCGCCCAGGAGGTCCGTGCGGCCGAGCCCGATCGCGACCGCGACCGCGATCGCGACAGCACCGAGGAGCAGGAACTCGAGCCAGATCGTCCGCCTGTGGAACATGGTCGACGAGCGCCGACGGGCGATCGATCGCTCCGACTCGTCCCAGGCGGCCCAGCGCCAGGCCCCGATCCGGGCGAGCACCTGGTAGATGGCGATCGCGACGGCGGTCGCGGCGACGACCTTCCGGATGTTCACGTCGACGATCAGGCCGCCGATGGCGACCGCGGCGACGGCGAGCGCCCCCAGGACGATCGCGAGCCGTGTCGGGATCGGCATCGCGCGACCAACGGCGTCGAGGCCGCGCCGCAACGGACCCACGGCAAGGACGACGAAGATCGCCAGGACGATGACGAACCCGTTCCGCAGCGGGGTGTCGCCGAGCCGCACGGCGAGCGACGAGATTCCGCGAACCGGGTCGTGGGCCTCAGACGCACGCACGACGAACGCCACGACGAGCCCGACGAAGAACACGCCGGCGTCCAGGAAGACGAAGACCCCCTTTCGCCAGCCCGACCAGATCTCCGATCGACCGATCGGCAGGATCGCCTGCACGATCGCGAGCAGGTAGAGCACGGCGAACAGTGACGCCGCGGCCGTGACGAACCACTCGGCGCCCGGTGATGGCACCAGTCGATGGACCGCCGAGATGAGGTCGCTCGAGCCGGGCACGAACGTCGCGATCGAGCGTGCCGCGTCGCGCAGCTCGGGGATGAGTCCCCCCGACGGCGTGAGGAACGCGGTCATGATCGCCACCAGCGGCACGACGAACATGAGGCGCCTCCAGAGCGCGAGGATGAAGACGCGCTGCTGCCGTCGCTCGATGCGCGCCTCGCGATCCGATGCGAAACGGGAAGCTGCTCCTGGTCGGCCGGCCGTCTCGATCTCGGAGAGGAGCTCGTCGACGAACTCCTCGTCGTTCGAGAAGTAGGTCGTGTGATCCTCGACGATGCTCATCCGGTTCCAGACTTCGGTGTCCTCGAAGGCGATCCCGGGAGCGGGCGGCGTCGCCGGGTCGGCCTCCTCGAGTCGGCCGGCGGACGCCGGGTCGTGCGTCGCATGGAAGTCGCGCCAACGGGCGATCCGGAGCGGCAGGCCCCGCTCGATGCGGACCCCGGGGCTCGTCTGGTCGTCCCCCTCGGCATGGTGGATCGTCCGGCCCATCTCGATCGCCTGGCCGTGGGTGACGAGGGTGTCCGCCGCCTCCGAGAGGGCCGGGTCGGACAGGGCCATGTAGCTGATGATCGCGCCGCCCGAATGCGCGACGACGACGACTCGCCCGCAACCGAAGGCCCGAAGCGCCCGGATCGTCTTGGCCACCTGCCCGCGAATGTTCGCGGCCTGCACCGGGTCGTCGAGGAGGACGTAGACATCGCCCCAGGAGGCGGTCAGGAACGTGTCGAGTGAGAGCCGCGCGAGAGCGTCCTGGAGCGGCCGGTACGGGATGACCCGCGCCGCCGCGCGGAGCAATGCGTAGCCGAGCAGCCCGAAGGTCACGACGACCGAGACGACGGCCGACAGGCCCATCTCGGCGGCGGCGCGCCCGGCGCTGCTGCGCGGCTCGGCGGTGGCCGCCGCCAACCGTCCGGCGAGCCGGGACGTCGTGGCAGGCCGCGACCCCGCCGATCCCTCGGGGGCCGCCGCGGACCTCTGCGACGCCGCGGCCGCCTTGACCTGGCTCTCGGAGACCATCGATCGCTCGACGATCCGTTCGACGACCGTGGCGACCACGCCGCGTGGCCCGCACCAGTCGATCATCGTCCCGAGCGTCGGCGGCTCGACGTCCTGGGCCCAGCGCGCCTCGGTCATCACCCACGTCTGGGGCGCAAATGAAGACGTTTCCCCGGTCGTCCCGGGCACCCGGATCGTCACCAGCGGCATTCCGGTGCCATCGAAGTCGATCTGCGTCCGGACGACCCGGTCGCTGCTCCACGTCCGGCTGCCGTCCGACTCGGCGGGGCGCGAGGAGGCCCAGTCGGCGACGGCCTGGACGATCGGCCGCGACCACCCGAGGAGGATCTCGGCCCGAGCCTGCTCGCCGATTCCGTGCACGAAGACGACGCCCGTGGTCGAGGCGTCGATCTCGGGGAGGTCGACGGCGGAGGCCGGCGTCGCAGTGGCGACCCCGCTCGCCGATGCGACCCCGGGCGCAGCGGCGGCGACCCCGGGCGCAGCGGCGGCGACCCCGGGCGCAGCCGCGACCGAGGCGTCAAGTGCATCCGAGGTTCGCTGGAGCAGACTCGGGCCTTGTTTGCGCGAGTTGATGCTCATGA
>JADGQH010000272.1 GCA_017881985.1 Chloroflexota bacterium
TCGCCGACGGCGCGGTTCGCGCGGTGCTGCACGACGAGCAGGGTCAGCCACCCGAGCACGACCGTCGCGCCGTAGGCCATGCACCACTCGCAGATGGCGTTGATGACGAACAGCTCCAGGTAGACGAGGTAGAGCTCGAGCACGACGCCGACCAGCCCTTGCGCATAGCCGACGAGCAGGAGCCGGCCATCACCGGTCCGCCACCAGGCCGCGATCAGCGCGAGCAGGACGCCCGAGAAGAGGACCCCGAAGTACGCGACCGGGATCCCGAACCAGTGGCTGTACTGGCTCTGGGCGACGGTCTCGCAGCCGCCGCCGGGCAGGCAAACGGGAACCGTGCCCGCGAACTCGTTCGCGCCCAGGTAGAGCGAGATCGCCAACCCGGCGGCCGCCAGGCCGCCGAGCAGCAGGGCCGGACGCCCCCGCGTCACGAGCGCGACCTCAGGGCGCGGTCGAGGCCGACGGCGACGCGGAGGCTGCCGGCGAGCCCGGGGCCGGGGACGCGGCGGCGAGCAGGGCGTCGATCGCCGGCCCGAGGGTCGTCATCGGCAGCGCGCCCCCCTTCTGGAGCGTCCCATTCAATGCGATCGTCGGCGTCTGGTTCACGCCGGCGGTCGTGCCCTGTGCGGTCTCCGCTTTCACGGCCGCGACCATGTCCGCCGCCCCGTTCGCCATGCAGGCGTCGTATTTCGTCCGGTCCGCGCCGACCGCGGTGGCCACCGAGGAAAGGAACGCGGTCGAGAACGTGCCCAGGTTTTCGCCCTTCGGATTCTGGTTCTCGAACAGGTAGTCGTGGAACGGCCAGAACTTGTCGCCGGCGCAGCGTGCTGCCGCGCCAGACTGCTGAGACTCGCCGTTGGCGGCTCCCTTGTCGATGAAGGCAAAGTCCCGGTAGATGAGCTGGACCTTGCCCGTCGCCACGTATTGGTCGATCAGGTCCGGCTCGACCGTGGTCGCGAACGCATCGCAGGCGGGGCACTGGAAGTCGGACCAGACCTCGACCTTGACCGGCGCATTCGCCTGGCCGAGCGCCCGCGGATTGGCGGGATCGATCAGCGCGACCGAGGCCGGGCGGAGCGGCTTGATGAGGGTGCCGACCGTGGCCTTCGGGGTCAGGACGCCGGACGCGAGGATGACGACGACCAGTCCCACGACCACGGCGGCCGCCGTGATCAGGGCCATCGGCGACTGCCAGGCCGGCGGTTTGACGGCGACGGTGCGCGCCGAGGCAAGGCGCTGGCCGCGGCGGGCGGCGTCCCTGCGCTCCTGCCGCGTGGCGGGCGGGCGCTGCGAGCCTGGCGTCTTCGGCGGGCGCGCGCCGGTCGAGCTGGAATTCGTGGACATGCGGACTCTCGCTGCGGGGGAGGACTGGACGGGTGGGGACGTGGACGCAGCGTACCCCGTCCGACGGCGAGCCGTCCTCCGCAGGTGCGCCTATGCGCGGGCGACCGGTGCCGGTTCCGGGCGTGCGGGCTGCCGCGGAGGAAGTGGCCGCAGGTAGAGCGAGAGGATCACGACGAGATATGAGCCCCAGGTCGCGAGCGCCACGATCTCCGGGGTCGACGAGTAGCCGAAGAGGGCGCGCAGGAACAGGCCGACCCCTGCCTCGTGGGGCAGCGTCGCGCTGATGTCGAACGCCGTCTGGGCACCGAGGGTGATCCAGCCGATCTCGACGAACTCGTGCACGGCGCTGCCGAGAAGGCCGGCCGCGATGAAGACGAGCAGGACGCCCGTCCAGCGGAAGAACCGCCCGAGGTTGAGCCGGCGGCTGCCGCGATAGAACGCGTAGCCCAGCCCGACGGAGATGAGCAGGCCCACGGCCGCGCCGGCCAGGACGCTGGCCGCACCCGCCCCGCCCGCGGATGTCGTGGCGGCCGTGGCCTGCCCGACCAGGAACAGCGCGGTCTCGAGGCCTTCGCGGATGACGGCGGTGAACGCGAGGACCGCCAGGCCCCAGGCGCTTCCGGTCGTGAGGACCCGGTCGAGCGCGCGCTGGAGCTGGCTCGCGACCGAGCTGGCCTGGCGCCGCATCCAGAAGAGCATCCAGGTCACGACTGCCGCGGCGAGCAGCATCGTGGTCCCTTCGAAGACCTGCTCCCAGGGACTCGGAAGCTCGCCGAGCGTCGCGAAGATCAGGAGACCGAGCGCCGCGCTGGCCGTCACGGCAGCAGTCACGCCGATCCCGACGCGGCGAAGGTGGCCAGCATTGCCGGTGCGGGCCAGGTAGGCGCAGATGATGCTGACGATGAGGGCGGCTTCCACGCCCTCGCGCAGGCCGGTCAGCAGGCCGCTCGTGAATGCGCCGATGTCGAACACGCGGAGGCTCCTCGAAGGGGACGCACGGAACGGTCCGCGGACTGTCGGCGAACGCAGGCGCGAATCTAGCGCTGCGGGCGATGACCGGTCAAGCGCCCTTGCGTGGAGAGGTCAAGGCCGCTTGCAGACCTCTCGTCGACCCCGGGATCACTCGCGAGCCGGCGCCCGGTCAGGCACCGCCGCCGGTCGCCGCGCGGATCGCCGCCCGGATCTCGTCGCTCCCGACGATGAGCTCGAAGCTCGCTGCGATCCGGCCCTGGGCGTCGACCACGAAGACGAACGGCTCGACGGGGATCCCGTAGGCCTTGGCCAGGACGTTGAACTCGAGCTGGCCGGTGCTGTAGTCGGGCATCAGGCGCCCGCCGTAGTTGGTCATCACGTGCGGCTCCACGTGTACGAACGCGACGTCCGGGAACTCGTTGGCGATCGCCTTCATGTTCTTCAGGAGCGGCCCGCACGCGGTGGTCGGGCAGTACGCCGGCGAGTAGAACGTCAGCACGAACGGCCTGTGCGCGGCCAGCAGCTGGTCGACGGAGAGCTGGTAGAAGCGCGGGTCGGGGAAGACGTCGGTCGTGATGCCGTAGAGATTCTCGCCGGCGTTCGGATCGGCAGCGGTCGGCGTGTGGATCGACGGCGCGGGATCGCCGATCGCGGGGGTGGAGCCCCGGTCGACGACGCTGAAGGGGAAGTCGGCGGCGCCGATCGGCCCCGTCGCCTTCTGGAGCGCGATCGTGCCGGTCCAGGCGCCGGGCACCGGAAACGAGACGTCCACCACGAAGGCGCCCTTGTTGCCCACGGAGACCCAGATGAAGTACCCGTCGACCGCGATCGGCGGGACCGCGGGGTCTGCGTCGCGGAACGTGAAGTGGGCGGTGACGTCCGGGAAGGCGAGCTCCCGGTTGTTGGGGTCCGACACGGTCATCACGAGCCGGTTCGCACCGACGCGGATGACGGTCGTGGTGAGCGTCGGGACCACGGTGGTCGATCCGGCGGCCGGCGAGCCGTTCGGTGGGGCAGTGGCCGCCGGCGTCGCGGCCGGCGTCGCGCTGGCCGGGGGGCTCGCCACGGGGCCCGAGCTCGCGGCGTCCGCGGGAAGCGTTCGCGCTGCGAGCGACGCGATCCGGTCGACGAAGACGTCAGGGCCGGCACCGAACCAGATCCGGTCACGGAGCCGGCCCGCAGCGTCGACGAGGAACGCGTCGGCCGTGTGCGCCATCGCGTACCCGTTGGCCGAGCCGTTGTCGATCCGGGCGTACTGGACGCCCCACGCATCGGCCGCGCGACGGATCTCGGCGGCGGTCCCGGTCAGCCCGGTGAACCCGGCGTCGTAGAACGAGAGGTACTGCTTCAGCGCGGCTGCGTCGTCACGGGCCGGGTCGATCGTCACGAAGACCACCCGGACCGGGACCGGGCTCCGTTTCACGGCATCCCGAACGTCGGCAAGCGTCGTGGGGCAGACGTCCGGGCAGTGCGTGTAGCCGAAGAAGACGAGCGCCGGCGTCCCCCGCATGCTCGCGAGGTCGAACGGCCGTCCGTCCTGGTCGGTCAGCGCGAGCGCCGGTGCCGGAAGGACCGGCACGATCGCGGTCGGCCGCTTCAGCGGGTCCGGGGTCGCGGCCGGCCAGGCGATCCGCCCGTCCCCCGCCGGCGTCGCCAGCGGCCCGCCGAGCGCGACGCCGAGCAGGCCGACACCGATGCCGCCTGCCGCGGCGATGGCAAAGACCACGCTCGCGATGACCGGTAGCCGGTTCGGGGACGAAGGACGCGAGGAGGACGTCATGGCTGGGCGGGTCGGGAGCTCAGCTCGCGCGGACCTGGGCCTTCACCGTGATCGGC
>JADGQH010000273.1 GCA_017881985.1 Chloroflexota bacterium
CTGAACCGCGATCTCAACGCCCGCCGCCTCGAGCGCTTCCTCGCCACGGCCTGGGAATCGGGCGGCCGGCCGATCGTGGTCCTCACCAAGGTCGACCTCGCCACGAACCCGGTGGAAGTGGCGGTTGCCGAGGCCCAGCTCGAGGAGCTCGCCGTCGGCGTGCGCGTGCTCGCCACGAGCGCCGTGACCGGCGACGGCCTCGACGCGGTCCGCGAGCTCCTGCGACCCGGGATCACGATCGCGCTGCTCGGATCGTCGGGAGTCGGCAAGAGCACCCTCATCAACGCGATCCTCGGGGAGCAGCGCCTGGCCACGTCCGAGGTCCGCGCGGACGATGCCCGGGGTCGCCACACGACGAGCGGCCGCCAGCTGGTGCCGCTTCCCGGCGGCGGCCTCCTGCTCGACACGCCGGGCATCCGGGAGCTTGCGCTCTGGGATGACGGCGCCGGGCTGGCCGCGGCCTTCCTCGACGTGGAGACGACCGCTGCCGAGTGCCGGTTCAGCGACTGCACGCACGAGCGCCAGCCGGGCTGCGCGATCGAGGCTGCGGTGCAGAGCGGCGCGCTGGCGCCCGACCGGGTGGCGAGCTGGCACAAGCTCATCCGCGAGGAGCGCCACCAGGCCGTGGAGCGTGACGCCATCGCCCGGCGGGCCGAGCGCCGGCGGTGGACGGTCATCGGCAGGGCGGGCGCGGCCCAGGCCAAGGCCAAACGCGGGGAATGGGGGCGCTGACCCAGGCGGTAGCGGCGGACGGTGGGGCGGGCTATCCGGGCAGCCGGTGCTCCCGCGCGATCAGCTCCAGGAGGGGCCGTTCGCGCTCGATCGTCGTCTCGCGCCCGTGGCCCGGCACCACGCGGAGGGCGTCGTTCAGCCCGGCCAGCCGGGCCAGCGAGTCCGCCATCGCGGCCGCGTCGCCACCCGGGAGATCGACCCTGCCCCAGCCCCCGGCGAACAGCGTGTCGCCGGAGAAGAGGATGCCGGCGTCGGCCGACAGGAGGCACACCGAACCCTCGGTATGGCCGGGCGTGTGGAGGACCTCGAGCCTGACGTCCCCGACGCGGACGACGCCGCCCTCCGCGAGCTCCACGGCAGGGACGCACGGCGGGATCGGGAAGGGCGCGAAGAGCGGCTGGGGATCGATCAGGCGGTGCCAGTCGGCGCGATGGGCGGCGATCTCGGCGCCGGCCGTCCCCACGGCCCCTGCGCCGTGGGGACGCGCATCGCTGCCGCCGGCTGCCTCGGCGACGGCCGCGTCCGCGGCCTGCTCCCGCGACCAGGCCTGGAGCGCGGCGTTCTCGCCCGTGTGATCCCAGTGGCCATGGGTCGAGACGATGAGGAGCAGGCGCCAGTCGCGGCGCCGGAGCTCGGCGACGACCCAGGGCAGGCCCGGGATCGCGCCGTCGATGACGATCGCCTCGCGGGTCCGCGGGTCGCCGACCAGGCAGACGTTCGTCTGCAGCGGGCCGATGGCGCGGATGACCAGCTCCATGCGCGAGATCGCTCCGATGACGCTCGCCGGACGCGGCGGGACCGCCGGGTCAGGCCTCCAGCTTCGTCCTGATGCAGTCGAAGGTCTGGCCGATCATCTTGTTCGCGGTCCCGTCGATCATTCGCGCGCCGACGCTGGCAAGCGTCCCCGAGATCGTGACGTCGGCCGCCCAGTCCATCATGGTCGCGCCGTCGGCGCCGTCGGTCAGGACCATCCTCGCGGTGGCGTCGACCGCGGTCCCGGGCGCCTGGCCGTGCACCAGCACGGTGGCATCGTCCGGCTCGTGGACCTCCGAGAACTCGGCATTGACCACGAACTTCGCGCTGATGAAGCCGACGCCGACCTTTGCGTGCGCCCGGAAGCGTCCGCCGTCGAGCTTCTCGATCGACTGCACGCCCGGCCCGCAGCTCGCGATCTGGTCCGGATCGGTCACGAACGCCCAGACCTTCGGGCGTGGGGCCTTGATCTCGACGCGGCCCTCGAACTTCATGCGGCGGCTCCTCGGTACGAGTGGTCAGGCCAGCGCGAGGTAGCGCGCCGGGTTCTTGGAGAACCGGGTCCGACAGCCCGCGCAGCAGAATGCGTAGGTCCGGCCCTCGTGGTCCGCGATGTGGCGCACGTCGGCAGGGTCCACGTGCATCCCGCAGACCGGGTCGACGAGGATGATCTCCTCGCCCGCGCCCCGCTCCGGCGAGGCGGCTGGCGCCGCGACAAGGGAGGGCGCCGCAAATGTCGCGGGTGTCACGGCGGTGGAGGCGGCGACCGAGCCGGCCAGCGTCGCCGGTCCGGGCATCGCCACGAACGGGGCCCGACCGCGACGCACCTGCACGAGCTCGGCGAGGACGGACAAAGCCACCTCCGCGGCGCCGACGCCGCCGAGATCGAGGCCGCAGGGAGCCCGAAGGGCCGCCCGGCGCTCGGCCGGCACGCCGACGAGCTCAAGGTACTCGGCCACCGCGGCTGCGCGCCGCGCGCTCGCCACGAGACCGACGTACGCGACGTCCCGGCCCAATGCGGCGACGAGCGCCTCCTCGTCCCACTGGCCCTGGCTCGCGACGACGACATACGGAGACCCGAGCGCGTCGAGCCCGTCGAAGTCGCGGGCGACATGGACCCGGACGCCGTCCGGGAAGAGGTCGCCGCTCGCCGACGGATCGATCGCGGTGACCTGCCAGCCGGCCCGCATGCCGAGCTCCGCGAGCGACCGTGCGATCGGCGTGACGCCGACGACCCACAGCTCGGGCGACGGCAGCTGCGGCTCGATGAAGATCTCAAGCGTCCCACCCGAATGGCAGGTCATGACGAGATCGATGATCCCGTCGGCGCGCCGGGATTCGGTCGGCTGCTCCGCCGACAGGCGGAGCAGCCGGGGCTCGCCATCGGCGAGCGCGCGGAGCGCCTCGGCGATGACGGACGGCTGGGCGCAGCTCCCACCGACCCAACCCTCGATGGTTCCGTCGGGATGGATGATCCCGCGCGCGCCGGGCTTCGCCGAGGTCGGGCGCGCGACCGCGACGACCGTGGCGAGGACGAACGGGCGGCCGGCCTCGGCGAGGTCGGCCGCTCGCGCGAGAATCCCGGCGGCCGGGCTGCCCATCAGGCCGTGAGTCCCTTCTCGTTGAGGATCGCCCAGACCTTCTGGGGCGTCATCGGGATGTCGATGTGGCGGACCCCGACGTGCCAGAGCGCGTCGACGACCGCGTTCGCGAACGCCGGGGGCGCGCCGACCGTGGCCGACTCGCCGACGCCCTTCGCGCCGATCGGATGGTGCGGGGATGGGGTGATGGTCTTTCCCGTCTCCCAGGCCGGGGTCTCCACGGCCGTCGGGACGAGGTAGTCCATGAAGGTCCCCTGCATGTTGTTGCCGTTCTCGTCGTAGGTCATCTCCTCGTACAGCGACGGTGCGAGGCCCATGGTGAGCCCGCCGTGGATCTGACCCTCGACGATCATCGGATTGATGATGTTGCCGCAGTCGTCCACGGCGACGAAACGGCGGACCTGGACCTGGCCGGTTCCCCGATCGATGTCGACGACGCAGATGTACGAGCCGAACGGGAAGGTGAGATTCGGGGGGTCGTAGTAGTCGACCGCTTCGAGGCCGGCCTCCATTCCCTGCGGGAGGTTCGTGTAGGCGGCGAAGGCGATCTCGGCGATCGTCTTCGACTTCTCCGGGGAGCCCTTCACGCTGAACTTCCCGTTCGTCCACTCCAGGTCGTCCTCGCTGGCCTCCAGGAGGTGGGCGGCGATCTTGCGGGCCTTGTCGCGGATCTTGCGGGCGGCCACAGCCGTCGCGGCTCCGGCCACCGGCGTGGACCGCGACGCATACGTCCCCAGGCCGTACGGAGCCGTGTCCGTGTCGCCCTCTTCGATCGTGATCTTGTCGGACGGGATCCCAAGCTCCTCGGCGATGATCTGGGCAAACGTCGTCTCGTGACCCTGGCCCTGTGACTGGACGCCGATCCGGGCAACGGCCGAACCCGTGGGATGCACCCGGATCTCGCAGGAGTCGAACATCTTGATGCCGATGATGTCGAAGTCGTGCGACGGGCCGGCGCCGACGATCTCGGTGAACGAGCTGATCCCGATCCCCATCAGCTCGCCGCGGGCGCGCTTCTCGAGCTGCTCCTTGCGCAGG
>JADGQH010000274.1 GCA_017881985.1 Chloroflexota bacterium
CGTACCGGGCGGTCGCCGAGCGAGACGGTTCGTGGTGGGCAATCCGCATCGCTGAGCTTCGCGGCGTCTAGTCGCAGGCGCGACGACTTGCCGACGTCGAGGCGATGGCGCGCGACGCGATCGCGCTCATGCTCGACGTCGCGCCGAACAGTTTCGACGTCTCCGTGGAACCCGTCCTCGGCAGCGATGCCGCTGAGCTCGTGGAACAGGCCCTGGCTGGCCGGCTGGAGGCGGCGCGGGCGGCGCGCCGAGCGTCCGAGCAGCTCCGGGCGGTGGTCGACCGCCTCGCTTCGTCCGGGCTCACCGTCCGAGACATTGCCCACATCCTGGGGTTGTCACACCAGCGGATCGCGCAGGTGAGCGGCAGCCGGCGCACCGTTGCCGCTGTTCACAGCACCGTTGCCGCCGATTGACCTTGCCCTGCCGTGCGCTCGATCGCGGCGGTGTCCCCGCAGTGGTATTCGGCACGATGAACACTGAGCGAGGCGGCGGTAAGGACAGGAGCCGATGCTCTGGCGATGCAGCGGGCCGTCGACAGTGCGACGGCGCACGCATGCGGTCGGGGACTCAGAGCGGGGTCCGCACGCCCAGAGAGGATTGACCTGTACTCAGGTTCGAGTACACTCGTACTCATGTCTGAGTACAGCGGCGTGTCGCTCCTGGGCCGCTCCGAGATCCGCCGGCGTATCCTGGGTCTTCTCCTCGACGCGCCGGTCGAGCGCCTTCACCTCCGCGAGATTGCCCGTCGTGCGCTCACGTCCGCCGGGACGGCCGCGCGGGAGCTGCGCCGGCTCGAGGAGGCCGGGCTCGTGACCCGCGATCGCGAGGGCCGGCAGGTCTACTTCCGCCCGCGAACGGATTCGTCGCTGTACGCGCCCGTTCGTGCCCTGGTCCATGCGATGGCGCGGGAGACCGCGGTCACGTCGGCGCCGTCCCGCGCGCCGGACCCGCTGGGGCTGGGGACAGCCCGCCGCCTGCGGCGCGAGCTGAAGGCCGTCCTGGGTGAGCGTCTCGTGGGCGTCTTCCTGTACGGCTCGCGAGCCCGCGGCGACCACGACCCCGACTCCGATATCGACGTCCTGGTTGTCCTCGACGAGATCGGAGCGTACGCGGAGGACCTCCGGGCCACGGGCGAGGCAACATCGCGATTATCGCTGGAGGCGGGCATCACGATCAGTCGCCTCCTGGCGACGCGTGAGGCATGGCATAGCCGCGATCGGCCGATCCTTCGGGTCATCGCGGCCGAGGGGATCCGCGTGTGAACCCACAGCAGCGGCGCCTCCTGGAGGTGGCCCGGCGCGCCTGTGAGGCTGCCGAACGGAGCATCGCGGCGGACGATGCGGCAACGGCGGCGAACCGCGCCTATTACGCGATGCTCTACGCGGCGCAGGCCGCCCTCGTGGGCGAGGAAGTGGAGGTTCGCAGCCATGGAGCCGTCCATGCGGCTTTCGGGATCCGGTTCGCGAAGACCGCTCGACTGGATCCGCGGCTCCACCGCTGGCTCCTCGATGCCTTCGACCTTCGGCTCCTGGCGGACTACGACCCGATGTGGACTCTGGAGGCCGCGTCGATTGGCGAGACTGTCGTGCAGGCGGGTCGCATGATCGACACGATCGAGCGGTTCCTTGAACCGCAGAGTGGGAGCTGATGGCCGCCACCCCCTCCCGCCGCCTCGCCACCCCGTCGTCCGTGAACGCCGCGATCAAGCAGATCGCCGACGTCATGCGGCGCGCGAACTATGCCGGCGCCCTCCAGTGCGTGCCGGAGCTGTCGTGGATCCTGTTCCTGCGAATCCTCGACGAGCGCGAGGAGATCGAGGCGGAGGAGGCCGCGGCGCTCGGGATCCGGTTCGCGGCATCGTTGGAGGCGCCGTTCCGCTGGCGCGACTGGCAGCCCCAGGCGGGGCGAAGAGGGCGGAGCTGACCGACGCCGCGATGGGCGCGTACCTCGGCTTCGTGAACGGCGCGCTCCTCCGCCACCTCCGCGGGCTCCGCGAAGTGCCCGGTGCGTCGGCCCGGCAGCGGGTGATCAGCCAGGTCGTCAGCGCGATCGACAAGGTCTCTGTCGACACGGAGAAGAACTTGCTCGACATCCTGGACCGCGTCCACGAGATCCGGGTGGAGGCGGTCGATCAGACCCACCTCTTCATGCTGAGCCAGGCGTACGAGAGCCTGCTCCTCAAGATGGGCGAGAAGAACAACGATGGTGGCCAGTTCTTCACGCCGCGCCAGGTGATCCGGGCAATGGTTCGCGTGATCGATCCGCGGGTTGGCGAGACGGTCTACGACCCCGGCTGCGGCACGGGCGGCTTCCTGGCCCAGGCGTTCGACCACATGCGCGCGGGCCTGGGCGACGGCGCAACCGCCGAGCAGCTGCGGATCCTGCGGGAGGAGACGTTCTGGGGCCGCGAGAAGGCCGACCTGATCTACCCGATCGCCCTGGCGAACCTGGTCCTCCACGGGATCGACCAGCCACACATCTGGCACGGCAACACGCTCACGCGCCAGGAGGTCTACGGCGGGCTCTTCGTCGGCGCGCCCGACGAGTTCGACGTCGAGCTGATGAACCCGCCGTTCGGCGGCAAGGAGGGGCGCGAGGCCCAGACGAACTTCGCGTACAAGACGAGCGCGACGCAGGTGCTTTTCCTCCAGCACGTGATCGACGCCCTAAAGCCCGGCGGTCGCTGCGGGATGGTCATCGACGAAGGTGTCCTGTTCCGGACCACCGAGTCGGCCTTCGTCCAGACGAAGCGGAAGCTCTTCGACGAGACCGATCTCTGGTGCATCGTCTCGCTCCCGCCGGGGGTCTTCTCTTCCGCCGGCGCCGGGGTCAAGACAAACTTGCTCTTCTTCACGAAGGGCGGCCCGACGGAGCGGACCTGGTACTTCGACCTCTCGGACGTCAAGGTCACGAAGAAGCGGCCGCTCACGCTGGAGCACTTCGACGAGCTCTTTGCGCTGCTGCCGACGCAGTCGGATTCGCCCCGATCGTGGACCGTCACGCGGGCCGAGTTCGAGGCACGCGGCTACGACCTCAAGGCCGTCAACCCCGCCGCCAAGGCGCCCGGTGACATGCGCACGCCGATCGAGCTCCTGGACGAGATCGAGGCTCGCGGCCACGAGGTCGACGCTGCGGTCGCGCGGCTGCGGGCGCTGCTGCAGACGGGAACGGAATCCTGATGGCGCCGGACTTCCGGCACCGTCAGAAGCGTCCGGCCGCCGCGGGCCCGGGCCGGGGCTACTCCGTTCTGACCTCGTCGAGCAGCTGACCATCCGGCCCCCGCAGCTGCATGGCCAGCGGGACCATGCCGAGGGCGTGCGTGGAGCAGCTCAGGCAGGGGTCGTAGGCACGGACCAGGGCGGAGACCCGGTTGAGGGCGCCCTCCCGGATCTTGTTACCGTCGACGAATCGCCTGGCCACCTGGAAGATGCCGCGGCCGATCGCGAGGTTGTTGTGGCCGGTGGCGACGATCAGGTTGGCCCACGTCATGGCGCCGTTGGCGTCCACCCGGTAGTGGTGGATGAGCGTGCCGCGCGGGGCCTCGATGACGCCGACGCCTTCGAGATCGTTGACGCCCGCATGGGCGCGGACCATGGTCCCGACGATGGAAGGGTCGTCGAGCAGCTCCTGCATGCGCTCGAGCGCGTAGAGGGCCTCGATCAGCCGCGCGTAGTGATAGTGGAAACCACTCTGGACGATCCGGCCGAACCGCCCGCGGTACTCCTCGAGCTCCGCGTCGGCCTGCGGCGTTCCGCACCGGTCGGCGACGTTGAGGCGAGCGAGCGGGCCGACGCGGTAGATGCCGTCGGGGTAGCCGACGGGCTTGAAGTACGGCGCCTTCAGGTACGAGTCCGGGAGCGTCGCCTCGCCGATGTACGTCGCGTAATCGTCGGGCGCGACCTGGTCGGCGACGATGCTGCCGTCGGGGCCGACGAAGCGCAGGTTGCCGTCGTAGAGCCGCAGCGAGCCGTCCGGCCCAACGAGCCCGCAGTACATCGTGGGAAAGTTCGAGAAGGAGTCGATCTCGTCCGGGAAGCGCTCGACGGTCCCCTTCCAGAGCGCGAGCGTGCGCTTCACGATCGCCATGGCCGCGGGCAGCTCAGCGAGCGTCATC
>JADGQH010000066.1 GCA_017881985.1 Chloroflexota bacterium
GGCGAGCGCCAGAACAACGTCAGCAACCACCTGGCGAAGCTGCGCGACGCCGGGCTCGTGCGGGTGAGCCGCGGTCCGTCCGACGGACGCCGCGTCTACTACGAGCGCGACGAGGCAGCCTGCGTCGCCGCCGTCGCGACCCTCGCGGAGATTCTTGGATGACCGCGCTCCCGATGCGCCGCGCCCACGTGCCGTTCCGCCTCCTGGCGCCCGTCGTCGTGGTCGGTTGGCTGGCGGCGTGGTTCGTCAACCTGCCGCTGGCGAACTGGGCCGCCTACGACCTGCTCGGCCTCGAGCGAGGTTCGCATGTCGGCGACGCCGTCGCGTTCTTCCTGCTCGACGTCCCCAAGGTCCTGCTCCTGCTGCTCGGGATCATGACCGTGGTCTCCTTCCTGCGGAGCTACTTCCCGCCCGAGCGGATGCGTGCGGCGCTGGCCGGCCGCGGCACGCTCCCGGCGACAGTCGGGGCAGCTGCGTTCGGGGTGGTCACGCCGTTCTGCTCCTGCTCGGCCGTGCCGCTCTTCATCGGCTTCGTCGAGGCCGGGATCCCGCTCGGGGTCACCTTCGCCTTCCTGATCAGCAGCCCGATGGTCAACGAGGTTGCCCTGGTCCTCCTCTGGGGCCTCTTCGGCCCCGGGATCGCGCTCCTCTACATGGCCGCCGGGCTGACGGTCGCCATCGTCGGCGGGCTCGTGCTCGGGCGCCTGCCGCTCGAGAAGTGGATCGAGCCGTGGGTCCTCGCGGTTCGCGCCGGCGGCGGGGCGACCTCGCTCGACCTTCGGCTCTCGGTCGAGCAGCGCATGCGCGACGCCTGGGCGTCCACCAAGGACCTCGTCCGCAGGGTCCTGCTCTACGTGATCATCGGGATCGGGATCGGTGCCTTCATCCACGGCTTCGTCCCGACCGAGCTGGTGGCCCAGATCGGCGGGCGGGACAACCCGTTCGCGGTGCCGATCGTCGTGGCGATCGCGATCCCCCTCTACTCGAACGCCGCGGGGACGATCCCGATCGTCGAGGCACTCCTCGGCAAGGGCCTTCCGCTTGGCACCACGCTCGCGTTCATGATGTCGATCGTTGCGATCAGCCTGCCCGAGTTCGTGATCCTGCGCCGGGTCATGTCGCTCCGCCTGATCGCCGTCTTCGCCAGTGTCGTCGTCGCCGGCATCCTCGCCGTTGGCTTCCTGTTCAACGCGCTCGGTCTGTGAAGGAGAACCAGCCATGAAGATCGTCGAAGTCCTTGGCCCCGGCTGCAACAACTGCCGGCGCCTGGAGGCCGTCGCGCGCGAAGCCGTCGTGATCGCCGGCGTCGAGGCGGAGATCCGCCACGTGACGGACTACCAGGAGATCCTTGCCCACGGGGTCATGTCCACGCCGGGGCTCGTCATCGACGGCAAGGTGGTCAGCGTCGGCCGGATCCCGTCCGCGAGCGACATTGCGGGCTGGCTCACCGCGTGACGACGGTCGCCGCCGTCGCACGAGCGGGCTGAGCTCCGTGGGTACCGGCATCGGCATCGTGACCACGGGTCTCGAGGCGCCGTTGCTGCCGCACCGCCGGCCGTTCCCCTCGAAGCTCTTCGTCGAGGTCACGACGCGCTGCAACCTGCGCTGCGCGATGTGCGTGAAGCAGGCGCCCGGGCAGGGCCTCATCGACGGCGACATGAGCGACGAGACCTTCGCCCGCCTCGAGCCCGCGTTCCCGCACCTGGAAGCGCTCGTCCTCAACGGGATCGGCGAGCCGCTGCTCCACCGGGGCCTCGAACGGTTCGTCGCGACCGCGCGGGCCTCGATGCCCGCGGATGCCTGGATCGGGTTCCAGACGAACGGCCAGCTGCTCGGCGAGCGCCGGGCCCGGGCGCTCGTGCGCGCCGGGGTCGATCGGATCGCCATCTCCGCCGACGCGGTGCGTCCCGACGAGCTCAGGCGCCTGCACGGCGGAGCGCGCCTGGGCCCGATCGAATCGGCCGCCCGCTGGCTCCACGCGGCCGCGGACGGAGTCGGCCGCCCGCTCAGCCTGGGTCTCGAGTTCGTGGCGATGCGGAGCAACCTCCACCAGCTCCCGGAGCTCCTCCGCTGGGCCGCCGACAACCGCTTCAGCTTCCTCATCGTCACCCACATGCTGCCGTACGGGAAGGCGATGGCCGACGAGGCCGCCTTCAGCCCGACCTCGGACCGGGCGCTCGCGATCTACCGGGCCTGGAAGGCGCGCGCGGCCGCCGACGGCGTCGACCTCGACCTCGACGTCAGCACGCTCATGCGGTTCACGCCCACGGCCGAGCAGGAGCGGGGGATCGCGTACGTCCAGGGCATGCTCGCCGACGCTGCCGCCCAGAACATCTCGCTCCGGGTCGCCGACCTGCTCCGCTTCGACGAGGGCGCGCTCGAGGATGTCGAGACCGCGTTCGCGGAGGCCGCCGAGCTCGCGTCAGGACTCGGCATCGACCTGCGCCTCCCGAAGACCGTGCCGACCCAGGTCCGACGCTGTGAGTTCGTCGAGGAGGGCTCGGCGTTTGTCTCGTGGGACGGCGACCTTCACCCCTGCTACTTCCTGTGGCACCACTTCGAGTGCCACCTCGGCGGCATGTCCCGAGTGGTCCGGCCGCGCACGTTCGGGAACGTCGCGGAGCACGGGATCCTCGCGACGTGGAACGCCGCGGAGTGGCGCACGTTCCGGGGCGACGTGAACAGGTACGACTTCCCGTTCTGCTACGACTGCAACCTCGCGATGTGCGACTACGTCGCGGACGGCGAGTTCGAGCAGGACTGCCACCTCAGCGCGGTGCCCTGCGCGGCGTGCCTGTGGTGCACGGGCCCGTTCGGGTGCCTGCACTGAGGCGCCAGGGTCGCCCGCGTCCATCCCGCTGGTCGATCGAGAACCGTCACTCCCATCGAGGCGTATCGAACCTCGTGGACGCCTCGTAACGGGCGGTCATCGTCACCGCCGCACCGGCACCATCAGCCGGCGCTGACCCGCCTTCTCGCCGAGCCCGCCCAGCGGGCCATCCGATCCCCCGGGAGGACCTCGTGCCACGTCCAACAGGCTCCGCCGGCCGGTCCGGCCTCCTTGCCATCGTGGTCGGGGCGTCGCTTGCGCTCGCAGCCTGCAGCGGCGCGGCGTCGACCGCCGTGCCCGCCTCGGCCGCAGCCCAGGCGTCCGCAGCGGCGCCTTCCCCGGCCGCCAGCCCGAGCGCTGAGGCGAGCATCGCCGCGCCCATCGCGAGCGCGGCAGCCTCGACCAAGCCCGGCGGCGGGCGCTACGGGTCCGGCGGCGCCTCGAGCCCAACGCCCGCAGCCAGCGCGTCGGCGGGCAACGCCGTGACCGTCGTGGACTTCGGCTTCACTCCCGATTCGATCAATGTCAAGGTCGGGACGACGGTGACCTGGACGAACACCGGGGTCACCCACACCGTCACCGCCGACAAGGGGCTGTTCGACAGCGGGATGTTCAAGTCCGGCGAGACGTTCTCATTCACGTTCGCCAAGGGCGGCACGTTCACCTACCACTGCGCCATCCACTCGTCGATGCGGGGCACCGTCACCGTCACGCCGTAGGGATGGCCTGATCCATCGATCATCGGTCCCAATGGCGGCCGCGAGCCGCCGAGTTGCCCGGCCGTCGTGACGGACGGCCCTTGCTGCCCTGCCCGGGTCGAGACGAGCATCCGCGCTGACGGTAGCCTGCGCCTCGGATCGGCATCGGACCGACCGGATCGCACGTCGAGCGGCGCGCCCCCAACGCGGTCTTCGGAGATCGTGGCCTCCCCTCCGCCCGGCCCGGAACGCCGCCTGCGGCCGGCCGACCCGTCGGCGTACAAGGAGGTCACCATGGCACTCGCCGCCAGTCCCATGACGCAGGCATCACCGCGCCTGATCGCCGGGCTGGGGCTGATCGCGATGATCGCGATCGTCGCGGCCGCGCTCGTCGCGCAGGCACGGCCCGGCACCGCCTCCGAGACGGGAACGTATCGGCTCTCCGACACGACGATGCTGATGCAGCAGGTGCGCGCCGCCCCGTAGCGCGCCGAACGAAGCGCGCCGCCCCGTCGCGCACCGAACGCCATACGGCAGCGAGGCCGGCCCGCCAGGGCCGGCCTCGCTGATTCAGCGCCCGGGGTCGCGGCTACTTGCCGCCCTCGTTGAGCGTGACGGTGAGCTTCTGGAAGGAGGCACCCTTCGTGTCCACGGACGATCCGAGGGCGGCGAGGGCTGCCTGCGCGAGATCGGTCCGATAGGCGCCGTCGGATGGGGCCGCCTTGAGGATCCCGTACTTCGTCGCGATGTCCACGGTCTGGTTCCAGGCCGTCGTGTCGAACTGGCCGATGCCGTTCGGAGACGGCCAGATCAGGGCGTTGATCTCGTTCATCATCCAGAGCTGGTGGCTCGTCCCCAGCTGTGAGCCGGCCTTCGTCACGATGTCGGCGCACTTCTGCGGGTTGTCGCGGCAGTAGATCCAGCCCTTGAAGCTGGCGGTCAGGAACTTCGTCGCGGTGTCGGCGTTCGAGCCCTGCTTGAGCCAGGTGTCCCGGGCGAAGATCGCGTCCTGGAGCATGGCCGTTCCGATCGACGGGTCGTTGAAGTCCATCACGTTGAGGTCGGCCGGCGTGAAGAGCGCGCCGGTCTTCGGGTTCTTCGTCTCGAGGACCTGGGCGTACTCGTTGTAGATCATCGCCTGGGCCGCGTCGAGGTCACCCTGCACGAACGCGACCATGTCGAAGTTCTGCTTGATGACGTTCTCCTTGGTCGGGTCCAGCCCGGCCTTGGTGAGCGCCGCGAACAGCTCCGGCTCGTTGCCGCCGAGCCACGAGCCGATCTTCTTTCCGGCCATGTCCTTCGGCGCGACGATGCTCTTGTCCTTGAACGAGACCATCCGGGTCCCGGAACGCTGGAAGACCTGGGCGACCGTCACCAGGTCGGTCCCGCCCTCGCGCGACTGGAGCGTCTTGGGAACCCAGGAGACGCCCAGATCGGCGCCGCCCGACGCGACCACCTGGAGGTTGTTGACGTCCGGGCCACCGGAAAGGACCGTGACGTTCAGGCCCGCGGCCGTGTAATAGCCCTGGTCGAGGGCGGCGTAGTAGCCGGCGAACTGCGCCTGCGGCACCCACTGGAGCTGGAGCTTGACCGGGATGAGCGCCGCGGCCGATGGGCTCGCACTCCCGCTCGAGCAGGCCGCCGCGACGATCGCGGCACCGACCAGCATGCCCGCGATCCGTGCGGACTTGTTCATGTGTGCTCCTCCGTTGGCATACCTGCGTCCCCGGTCGTCCGGAGCCCCGCTCGGCCTGACCGGCCCGGGATCGATCGTCCCCGCCTCACGTCGACGTCCGGAACGCCACCTCCTCTCGCATCTCAGGCGTCGCGGCCGTCGGCGCGATGCCACGGGATGGCAATCCGCTCCAGCAGGAGCACCGCCGCGAAGAAGGCGGTCCCGATCAGGCAGGCGCACACGATCCCGGCCCACGCGTTCGGGTACCGGAAGAGGTACGCCTCGGAGCTGATGTAGATGCCCAGCGAGTAGCGCGGGCCGCCGAAGTACTCCCCGATCACCGCCCCGATCACGCTCAGCGTGGCCGCGATCCGCAGCGCGGTGAAGACGAAGGGCAGCGCGTTCGGGATGCGGACGTGGCGGAACGTGTCGACGTCGCCCGCCGCGTACGACCGCATCAGCTCGAGGGCAGATGCCTCCACGCTCGTGAGCCCGCGAACCGTGTTCACCATCACCGGGAAGAAGACCATCAGGGTCACGATGAAGATCCGCGCCAACGGGCTTTCCACGCCGAACCAGGCGCTCGAGATCGGCGCCATGGCGATGATCGGGATCGAGCTCGCGGCGATCGCGACCGGCATCAGGGCCTCGCGCGCGGTCGCCCACCGCGCGGTCGCGAAGGCGGCGATCACGCCGAGGCTCACGCCGACGAGGAATCCGGCCAGGGCCTCGCCGCCGGTGTAGACGATCCCCTTCTGGAGCACGGGCCACTGCTGGAGGAAGGCGGTCACGATCGTGGTCGGCCGCGGCAGCAGGAACTCCGCGAAGCCGAGCGCCTGGAGCAGGAACTCCCAGAGGAGCAGGACCACGATCGCCGCGCCCACCGGCGGGACGAGCGCGCGGAGGCGCCCGGAGGCGACGGCGTGGCCGGCCCCGGGGCGCCGCCCAGGCTGCGGGACGCGGGCGGCGGCCGCGGTCACCCGATCCCCTCGACCCGGATGCGCGCGTCCACGACCTCGTCGACGGCGGCGGCCTCCTCGAACCCGCGGAGCGCCTCCCGGACCTCCGTGACCAGCTCGAAGTACCGCCGCTCCTCGCGCGTCTCGAACGTGCGCGGCTGCGGAAGGTCCACCGCCACGACCCGGTTCACCCGGCCCGGCCGCGGCGACATGACGACCACCCGGGTGGAGAGGAAGACCGCCTCCGGGATCGAGTGCGTCACGAAGACGATCGTCGTCTCCGTCTCGCGCCAGATCCGCATGAGCTCCAGGTTCATCCGCTCGCGCGTCATCTCGTCAAGCGCCCCGAACGGCTCGTCCATCAGGATGAGGGCCGGGTCGAAGGCGAAGGCCCGCGCGATCGCGACGCGCTGCTGCATGCCACCGGAGAGCTGCCACGGGTACCGGTCGCCGAACTCCCCGAGCTCGACGAGGTCGAGAAGCCGCTTCGAGCGTGCCTGGCGGTCCGCCTTCGGGTAGCGCATGACCTCGAGCGGCAGCTCGACGTTGCGGGAGACGGTCCGCCAGTCCATCAGGACGGGCGCCTGGAAGACCATCCCGTAGTCGCGATCGAGGCGGGCGCGGTGGGACGGCTTGCCGTTCACCAGCACGTCGCCGGCGGACGGCCCCGTCAGGTCCCCGATGATGCGGAGGAGCGTGGACTTGCCGCAGCCGGACGGTCCGATCAGCGACACGAACTCCCCGGCCCGGATGGTCAGGTCGATTCCCTGGAGCGCAACGACGCCGCCCGAGGCCGTGGCGAACGTCTTGTCCACGCCCCGAATCTCGACGACCGGGGTCGCCGCTGCGGCGGCGGCCGGGATGGCGGAATCGGGGATCACACGCGTCGCTTCCAGGGGCCCGTGGTTCAGACCGCGGCCGGCCGGTATCGGCCGCGCGTGAGGAACGCCTCCGCGAACCGCACCAGCCCGACGAAGACGAGGCCGGTCATGGCGCACGAGGCGACGGTCGCCCAGAGGCGTTCCGGCGCCGTCACGTAGTACTGCGTGAAGTTGAGGACGGCTCGGCCGAGGCCCTCCGGGATCCCCGAGGGCAGCTCGCCGACGATCGTGCCGACGACGCTCGCGGCCGCCGCGACCCGGAGCGCGGAGAAGAGGTATGGCACCGACGCGGGCAGGCGCAGCTTCCACAGCACCTGCGGCGTCGACGCCGCGTAGGACCGCATCAGCTCGCCGGCCCGGCGGTCGTAGGCGCGCAGGCCACGGATCGCCGCGATCGCGACCGGGAAGAAGGTCAGGTACGTGGCCACCACGGCGACCGAGATCCAGCTCGCGCCGAGCGCCACGACCACGATCGGTGCGATCGCGATGATCGGGACCGTCTGGCTCCCCACCACCCAGGGCACGAGCGCGCGCTCCAGGAAGCGGGAGTGGACGAAGACGATCCCCAGGCCCAGGCCCAGCAGCGCTCCGGCAGCGAAGCCCACGAACGCCGTGCGCAGCGTGTAGAACGCGGCGCCGGTCAGGAAGAGCCAGAGCGGCGGGCCGCCCGGGACCGGATCGAAGAGCGTCGCGACGATCGTCCACAGGTGCGGCAGCGAGATGTCACTCGCGATCCGCCACGCGAGGGGTGGCGTATGCGTGTACGTGAACCCGCCGATCGCGATCCGCCACGGGTCGCCCGCGAGCCACTTCGCCGCCTCCCAGGCGAACGCGATCAGGAGCAGGACGCCCCCGAGGAGCACGGCCTGGCGCAAGAGCGGGTGCCGCCTTGACCAGCCGCCCGCCGGGGCAAGCAGCCCCGGCGGGACGATGCCGGCCGCGGCGGACGTGGTCACGCGGTGACGGCCTCGTCGGCGATCTCGAGCGCCCGGTCGATGACCGCGAAGCCTTCGGCCAGCTGCTCCTCGGTGATGCAGAGGGGTGGGTTCGTGTGGATCGAGTTGTTGGGCGTCATCGTGTAGAGGCCGTTCTGGCGCAGGAACTTCGCGACCGCCTTCATCTCGTCCGACGAGCCGTTGAACCCGGTCATCGGGACCCATGGGTCGTGGCTCCGGACCAGGTCCAGGATCCCGAACAGCCCGAGGCTGCGGTAGGCGCCGACGCTCGGGTGCTTCGCGGCGAGGGCCTCGTGGTGGCCGCGCATCACCTCGCCCATCCGGGCGGAGCGCTCGATGAGCCCGTCCTCCTCGTAGACGCCGATCGTGGCGAGCGCGGCCGCGAGGCTGACCGGGTGGCTGCTGTAGGTCAGGCCGCCGTAGAACATCTTCGTCTCGAAGGCCTCGGCGATGTGATGGCGCATCGCGACCCCGCCGAGCGGCAGGTAGCTCGAGGTGAGCCCCTTGGCCATCGTCATCAGGTCGGGCACCACGTTCCAGTGGTCGACCGCGAACCAACGCCCGGTGCGCCCGAAGCCTGCCATCACCTCATCGGCGACCATCAGGATCCCGTATCGGTCGCACAGCTCGCGGACGCCCTGGAGGTAGCCGTCGGGCGGGATCAGGATCCCGTTCGTGCCGACGATCGTCTCGAGGAAGATCGCCGCGATCGTGTGCGGCCCCTCGTACTGGATCACGTCCTCGAGGCCCTGGAGGCTCTCGGCGACCGGTCGCGGCTCCTTCTCGCCCCAGCGGTGGGTGTCCGGGTAGCGCACGACGCCCACGATCCCGGGCTCGTTCGCCCAGCGCCGCGGGTCGCCGGTCAACGTCATCGACCCGAGCGTCGCGCCGTGGTAGCTGCGATAGCGGGCCAGCACCTTGTGGCGGCCCGAGTAGTGGCGGGCAAGCCGGATCGCGTTCTCGATCGCCTCCGCGCCGCCGAGCGTGAAGAAGACCTTGTCCATGTCGCCGGGCAGGATCTCGGCGAGCTTCGCGCCCAGGCGCGCCCGGACCTCCGTGACGAACGCGGGCTGGACGTACTGGAGCCGCGTTGCCTGGGCCGTGATCGCATCGATGACCCGCCGGTCTCCGTGGCCGATGTTGACCGACATCAGCTGGCTGTTGAAGTCGAGGATCCGCTGGCCCTCGGGCGTGTAGAGGTAGACGCCCTCGGCGCGGTCGACCGCGATCGGGTCCAGGGATCCCTGGACCGACCACGAGAAGAAGGTGTGGGCGCGCGAGAGCCGGACGATCTCCTGGCTCGACATCGGATCGGCGGCGGTTCGGACGGTCATCGGGTCACCTCGAGGCGGGGCGTGCCCCGCACGCGGTCCGCCAGCTGCTGGCGCGAAGCCCAGGGGCCGTCACGGCGGCCACGGGAGGTCGGGACGGCGCGGGCCGGCTCCTGCCCATGCCCTCCGGGGAGCGATGCGCGCCATTACACCACAGCGGCCCGCGAATGTATGCGCACGTGCGAACACCGCAACGGCGGCGCTCCCCGCACCGTGGCGGTGTAGCATTCCGCCTCATTCCGGACGGGCAGCCGGAGGCGTCGGAGGCGCCGACCGCCCGCCCGCCCCGCCGCTGCGACCCGACCGGAGGTGACCGATGCCGCGAATCGTGCGAGGCGCGCTCGTCCAGGCGACGTGGACTGGCGACAAGGAGTCAATGATCCAGAAGCACGAGCAGCGCGCCCACGAGGCGAAGGCGCAGGGCGCCGGGCTGCTCCTGTTCCAGGAGCTCTTCTACGGGCCGTACTTCTGCCAGGTCCAGGATCCCCAGTACTACGCCTACACGGAGCTCATCCCCGACGGGCCCACCACGAAGCGGATGCAGGACCTCGCGAAGCAGACGGGGATGGTCCTCGTGGTGCCGATGTACGAGGAGGATTCACAGGCGTCGGGCGTCTACTACAACACGGCCGCCGTGATCGACGCGGACGGTCGCTACCTGGGCAAGTACCGCAAGACCCACATTCCGCACGTGAAGGGCTTCTGGGAGAAGTTCTACTTCCGGCCCGGGAACCTGGGCTACCCAGTCTTCGAGACCGCCGTCGGGAAGGTCGGCGTCTACATCTGCTACGACCGCCACTTCCCGGAGGGCGCCCGCGCGCTTGGCCTCAACGGGGCGGAGATCGTGCTGATCCCGAGCGCGACGAGCCGCGGCCTATCCGAGTACCTCTGGCGGATCGAGCAGCCCAGCCACGCGGTCGCGAACGGCTACTACGTCGGGACGATCAACCGGGTCGGCATCGAGCCGATCGGCGACGACGACTTCTACGGGCAGAGCTACTTCTGCGACCCGCGCGGCCAGATCGTGGGCGGCGTCGCCAGCCCGTTCGAGGAGGAGCTGGTGGTCCGCGACCTCGACCTGGACCTGGTCACGGAGGTCCGCCAGACCTGGCAGTTCTACCGCGACCGCCGACCGGAGGCCTACGCCGACCTGGTCCGCCCGTAGCGGCCGGCGCCGGAGGAGACGCGGCATGGAGTTCGGGTTCACGATCAAGCCCGAGCACTCGATCGAGCGGACGCTCGCGCTCACGCGCCAGGGCGAGGCCGCCGGCTTCGCCTACGGATGGCTGTTCGACTCGCACGTGCTGTGGCGCGAGCCGTACGTCCTCCTGACGCTGATGGCGCAGGCGACGACAACGCTCCGCCTGGGCACGTGCGTCACGAACCCGGGGACGCGCGAGCCGTCGGTGACCGCGTCGAGCCTGGCCGTCCTGCAGGAGCTGTCGGGGGGACGCTTCGACCTCGGGATCGGGCGCGGCGATTCCGCACGCCGCGTCCTGGGCAAGGCGCCGACCAGCATGGCCGCGCTCGAGGAGGCGGTCCACGTGATCCGGGCGCTCGCGGAGGGTGGCTCGATCGAGTACGAGGGCGCCTCGCTCGAGCTGCCGTGGGCCGGCTCGCACCGCCTGCCGGTCTGGATCGCCGGCTACGGCCCGGTGGCGCTCAAGCTGACGGGTCGGATCGCGGACGGGGCGATGCTCCAGATCGGCGACCCCGACCTGATCCGCTGGTTCGTGGCCCAGGTCCGCGCGTCCGCGCAGGAGGCGGGTCGCGACCCCGGGGCTGTCCGGATCATGGCGGCCGCCCCGGCCCACGTCGGCGACCTCGCCGACGGCCGCGACCGGATCCGCTGGTTCCCCGCCCTCGTCGGGAACCACGTGGTGGACCTCGTCAACAAGTACCAGGGGGGAGACCTCCCGGAGAGCCTGACCCGCTACGTCCGGGGACGGCAGGGCTACGACTACCTCCACCACGCGGAGGTGGGCTCCTCGAACGCGGACTTCGTGACGGACGACATCGTCGATCGCTTCGGGATCGTCGGCGACGTGGACGCCCACGTCGCGAAGCTGCGCGTCCTGGCGGAGGCCGGCGTCGACCAGTTCAACCTGTACCTGATGAACGGCAACGAGGAGGAGCAGCTGGAGATCTACGGTCGCGAGATCATCCCGGCGCTCCGCGACGTACGGGCCGCGAAGGCCTGAGGAGAAGCTCGATGCGCACGCTGATCACGAACGGCCTCGTCGTCACCGCCGACGGTTCGCAGCCGGCCGACGTGCTCGTCGACGGCGAGACGATCGCCCTTCTCGGCGCAGACCTGGCGGGACGGGGCGTCACGGCAGACGCGACGATCGACGCGACCGGCAAGTACGTCGTCCCCGGCGGCATCGACGTTCACACCCACATGGAGCTGCCCTTCGGCGGCACCTTCGCCAAGGACACCTTCGAGACGGGCTCGAAGGCGGCGGCGTTCGGGGGGACGACGACGATCGTCGACTTCGCGCCGCAGACCCGGGGTCGATCGCTCCGCGAGGGGCTCGACGCATGGCGCGCGAAGGCCGAGGGGAAGACCGCGATCGACTACGGCTTCCACATGATGATGTCGGACGTCAACGACGCGACGCTCGCCGAGATGGACCAGCTCGTGGACGAGGGCGTCCCCGAGTTCAAGCTCTTCACGGCCTACCCGGGCGTGCTCTACAGCCCCGACGACCACATCTTCCGGGCGATGCAGCGGACCCGCCTGAACGGCGGCCTGATCATGATGCACGCCGAGAACGGGCCGGTCATCGACGTCATCGCCGCGGGCCTCGTCGCGGCCGGGACGACCGATCCCATCGGGCATGGCCTTGCCCGCTACCCGATCCTCGAGGGCGAGGCGACGAACCGGGCGATCCGCCTGGCCGAGGCAGCGGGGGTCGCCGTCTACATCGTCCACCTCTCGGCGCGCGACGCCCTGGAGGCCGTCATGGCGGCCCGCGACCGCGGCGCGATGGCGTTCGCCGAGACGTGTCCGCAGTACCTCTTCCTCTCGCTCGACGATCTCGGGAACGGGTTCGAGGGCGCCAAGTTCGTGTGCTCGCCGCCGCTCCGACCCAGGGACCACCAGGAAGCGCTCTGGACCGGCCTTCGCACGGACGCGCTCCAGCTCGTCGCGACGGACCACTGCCCCTTCGATTTCCACGGCCAGAAGGATCTGGGGCGAGACGACTTCCGCAAGATCCCGAATGGCCTGCCGGCCGTGGAGGACCGGGTTGACCTCCTTCACGATGGCGGCGTGGTCGGTGGGCGGATCTCGCGGGAGCGGTGGGTGGAGATCATGGCCACGGCGCCCGCGAAGATGTTCGGGATGTATCCGAAGAAGGGCGCGATCGCGGTCGGCTCGGACGCGGACCTCCTCGTCTACGACCCGAACCGGAAGCGCACGATCAGCGCGGCGACGCACCACATGGACGTCGACTACTCGATCTTCGAGGGACGCATCGTGCAGGGCGCCTCGGACGTCGTGATGAGCCGCGGCAGCGTCCTCGTCCGCGACGGCGCGTGGGTCGGGCCGGCCAACCACGGGCAGTTCCTGCGGCGGGCCGCCACGGACCACACCCGGATGAGCTGAGCAAGCGGGTCAGCCGAGGGCTGCGGCTCA
>JADGQH010000275.1 GCA_017881985.1 Chloroflexota bacterium
CCCGGCCCTGCCGCCGCACGATGTCGCCGGGCCGGCCGGCCGGTTCCGCAGGGCGCGGATCGGGATCCCGCCGATCCCGATCCGCCGGGCGCCGGCCTGATGCAGCCCCAGGTCCCGCTCCCGACGATCAGCGCGCTCGACGCCGACGCGGCCCGCGCGGAGGGCGTCGGCGCCCCGGCAGGGCAGCCCGTGCCGATCCTGCTCGACGTGCGCGAGCGCCACGAGTTCGTCGCCGTCCGCGTCCCGGGCGCGCTCCTCTGTCCGACCTCGACCTTCCTGGCCCGCTTCGAGGAGCTTCCCCGCGACCGCCCGCTCCATGTCATCTGCCACACGGGCAACCGCTCCGCAGCCGTGACGGCGTTCCTCGTCCGCAACGGCTGGGCCGACGTCTGGAACGTGGCCGGCGGTATGGACGCCTGGGAGCGGGCCGGGCTCGAGGTCCGGCGCGGGCCGCTCGCGCCCGGCGAGGGAGACCCGCCCGTGGACGGCCGGACCGGCTGAACCCCTGCCGGGCTGAACGCTCCGCCCGGCGCAACTTCCGCCGGGCACGAGCGCAGCTCCCGTCAGGCTGCCCGGCGCCGCCGGCTTCGCAGGCCGTGCAGGAACGCCCGCGTTCGCTCCTTGTGGTTGAACGCGTAGCCGATGAGCAGGAGCAGCACGAAGTCGGCCGTGCCCACACCCGCAGCGGCCAGGTAGGAGAGCTGCTGGCCGACCTCGCCCTGGATGCCCATCGCGGGGACCACGATGTAGAAGAGGCCCAGCTGGAAGAACGGCGCCTTCGGCGCCAGGTCCGCCCGCGCCGTCCCGGTCGTCGCGGCGCCGCTCGCGAGGCCGCCGACGAGGAACGCATGCGAGCCCGACACGATCGGCGCCGCGTCCCGCAGCCCCAGGTCGGGCGGCAGATCGCTGGCCGCGAGGTGCTTCCAGCCGGTGATGTTGCCCGTGGCATCCGGGATCGCCCAGGTCAGCTCGCCGTTGGAGCCGTCGCCGCCCGCATAGTAGAGGTTGCCGTTGGCGATCCAGCCGAAGGCACCAACGTGCGCCGCCGGGAGGTCCTGCTGGGCCGCGGTCCCGGCCGTCGGGCTCCCCCAGCGGGTGACCTGGCCGAGCGTGTCCTTGGCCGTGGAGACCTCGCCGCGGAGGACCCGCGTCGTCGGGCCCGCCGCGTCCTCGCCGCCCCACACGAACAGGTTCTGGCCGATCAGGGTCGCGATCGCGTGGACGCGCGGTGCCGGCTGCACGGCCCCGGCCGCGTCGAACGAGGCGAGCGATGCGTTGGGCGCCCATGCCTTGAGCTTGCCGCTCTTCGCGTCGAGCGTCGACTTCCAGACGGTGTCGACCGGCCCCTTGCCGTCCGTGCCGCCGATGAGGAAGATCCCGTCGCCCGCAACCACGACCGAGGCGCCGGCGCGGGGCGCGGGCAGCTTCAGGTCCGCAGATGCGGTCCACGACGAGATCTTGCCGGTCGCCGCGTCGGGCGTGCCCGCGTAGACCGTGTCGGTCGGCGCGCCACTCGCGTCCATCCCGCCGATGACGTAGGCGACCCCGGAAAAGAAGACCGCCGATGCCTGGGCTCGCGGCGCCGGCAGCGTCGCGCCCTGGCTCCACGCGTCGATGTTTCCGTCCGGCCGGATGACCGTCGCGAAGACACTGGCCTGCGCCGTCTTCCCGTCCGTGCCGCCGACCAGGAGGGTCTGGAGCCCGGCCCCGACGATCGCCGCGTCGGCGCGCGGCGCCGGCAGCAGCAGCTCGGCCGGGCTCGGCTCCCAGGGCAGGACGGTCCCGGCGGGGGCCGGGCACGGCACGGTGCGGTTCGACGCGGGGCAGAAGCTGATCGGCGTGAGGTCGAGGGCCGGGTTGAACACCTTGAGCGAGACGCCCAGGTCGATCGTGTTCTGCACGGTGGCGTAGAGCGCACGGTCGGGCAGGTACGCCATGAGCATGATGATCAGGACGAACCAGACCGCGGCCTTGACGCCGGCCCAGCCCCAGCCGTTCGCGTCGAGCAGCCCGAAGAAGGCGCGCCTGCGCGCCAGCGTGCCACCCGGACCGAGCGCCTGTTCCGCCATCTGTCCTCCCTGCATGCGGCCGCGGGACCTCCCGCCCGGCGGCCGCCTCCCCGCTACTTGACCGTGAGGGTCCCCGTCATGTTGGGATGGACCACGCACGAGAAGCCGTAGGTCCCCGCGGGAAGCGCCGGGACGTCGTAGGTCCGGCTGTCGGTCCCGCTGAAGATCTCGCCCTGCCAGACGATCGCGCCGGTCGGCGAGTCCTTGTGGATCGCGACGTTGTGGGGGATCCCCGCGTCGTTGTTGGTGAACTTGATCTGGAAGGCGACCCCGGCCGGGGCGGCCAGGTCGGTCTTGTCGAACGCCACCCCGGACGCCGTGAGCTCGAGGACGGTGGCGGCCGCGCCGCCCGGGGCCGCTGGCGAGCCCGAAGGTGCCGCGCTCGGGGCGCCGCTTGCTCCCGCGCTCGGGGCGGCCGAGGCTGCGCCGCTTGCCGCCGGGCTTGGCGGTGGCGTCGGGGCGAACGTCCACCCGGGCTGGGCGCCCGACGAGCACGCGGAAAGGACCGTCGCGAGGATGACCGTCAGGGCGGCTGCGTGGCGGGTGCGCATGGGCGGACTGCTTCCTCCTGGTGCTGCACGAAACGGCTCACGGCGATGACGTCGGCATCCGGGTCGGGACGGTCGCGCTCGGCGACACGGGGACGCCCGGCCTGGCCCGGCGCGGCCGCGGATCCCCCGCGCTCGGATCGGGCCCCGGGCCGACGAAAGGGTAGCGCCACCGCGCCCAACGCGCCGCTGACCGCCACACGGAGGTGACTGGTGCGTCAGCGCACCGAAGCAGGACCCAAGTACCGGGTCACCCGGGACCGCCGGGTACAAACGTCCCATAGCCCGGCGAAGCGGCCCTCGGTTACCTTCCATGCACGCGCCATACCGGCGACCCTCGAGAGGCGCGAGAGGGCCGCACCGCTCTCATCCGCGCCGTTCATCCAGATTACGCCAGGAGTGCCCACGTGAAGCAGTCGCTGAAGTCACAGCTCTTCGGATTTGCCATCACGCTCTCGGTGTTCGCCGCGTTCTTCGCCCCGCATGTCGCGAAGCGCTGGTAGGTCCTCCCTTCGGGAACGCCCGGACGCGGAGCCCTCCCCGCTGTCCGATCAGGCGCCCCGTCCGCGCCGAATGAGACCCGGACCCGTCGGTCCGGGTCTCTTCGCATCCGCCGCCAGGTCATCCACGAGCCCGAGCCGAAGCGCGACCGTCGCCGCCTCGACCCGGCCGGAGACCCCGAGCTTGGCGAGGATGTTCCCGACGTGGACGCCGACCGTCTTCTCGCTGATGTAGAGGCGCTCGCCGATCTCCCGGTTGGTGCGGCCGGCCACGACCTCTGCGAGCACGCCTCGCTCCCGGACGCTCAGGCCGAACGTCTCCGCGGTCCGCCGTTCTGCTGCGGACGCGCTCCAACCCGGACGGGCGGGACGGGCGTCCGCCTGGGCAGCCGTCGCGGCTGATTCTGGGCTTGCCGGGCTGGGAGCGGCAAGGAGCTCCAGCGCCGCCGCGGGAAGCACGATCCGGGCCCGAGCTGCGAGATCGGCGACCGCACGCAGGAGTGGCATGGCCGGGAGGCTTGCCGCGATCCGGGCGGCCTCCAGCAGCGGCTCGCGCGCCTCGTCCCGTCGCCCGCGCCGCTCCCCGTCGGCGGCACCTGCGGCGAGGATCGCCGCGGCCTGGCGCCGGCGGGCACGGGCAGTGTCGTACGGACGCCCGAGCGTGACCCACCGCTCCGCGACGGCGGCCCAGGCCGCCGGATCATCGCGCCCCATAACGCGCAGGAAGTGCGCCCGAGCGGTCTCGAGCTCCGCGTCCACCTCGCGGCGCGCGAAGACATCCGCGGCAACATGGGACGCATCCACCATCCGCTGCGCCTCACCGAGGACGGACTCGGCCCGGGCGCGGATCGCGGCCAGCGTCGCGAGATCGCGTCGGTCGCGCGCGGCCTCCGCAACGTCGGCAGCGACGGCGAGCACGGTGCCGGCCGCGGGCGCCGCGAGGACCCAGTCCTCGGTGGTCCGGACGCGATCCCACGCGGCGTCGGC
>JADGQH010000007.1 GCA_017881985.1 Chloroflexota bacterium
CGCGCGAGCCGAACAGCACGATCCTGACGGGATCAACGAGGCGAACGATCCGCCCCACGATCGTCGACTGCCACGGGTCGGTCGTGACAGCTGGGCGGTCCAGGGCGGCGGAGAGATGTGGCGCCACGGCCCCCTGGACCTGGTGGACACGTTCCTCGCGACCCTGGTGCAGGGCCTGCAGAAGCGCTCGATCAATCGGCGTCCGATCCGGGTCGAGCGCGGGCAATTGCCCTGTCGCCGCGGCTTGAACGGCGCCGGCCAGGTCGTCCTCGTCGATCACGTGCTGCGTGCCGACCTTCCGCGATGGCAGCTTCCCTTCCCTGATCCACCGACGGATCGTCTCGGGGTTGCGGCCGACGCGTCGAGCCGCCTCGGGCACGGTGAGGGTCATCCACTTCTCCGGTACGGATCGAGTCTTCGTGCGGACCATGTGTTGTAGCATACTACAACATCAGTCCAGCACTCCCCCAGGTACGATCCCGGGCACGCGAACCGGCGCCCTCTCACGGGCGCCGGTATCTCGATTTGATGTCAGTTGACATCAACAGGTTCCAGCTGGGCGGGCGGGGCCGGGCACTGGTCCCGCCCGCCTCAGAGGCCGGCGCGGGTATCGGAGCTGATGTTGCCCGCTCGGGGCCGGGTGGCGAGGTTCGTCACACCGCGCGTCGAGTCGGCCGTGCAGGGCAGCGTCGCAGTCGGCTGAGCCGAGCGAGCCCTTCGTGCACGATCCGGTCTTCCGACCCTGGCCGACGACGTCACTGCGCACCCCTCGCGCGGCAGAAGCGGGCGTCTGATCTGTCGATGCTACGCCCACGGTGCAAGTGACCCGACGCGTTCGCACGGGCGTCCGGCCCCGGACCGCCCTCCCCTCCCCGACCCGCTCAGCCCCCGGAGAAGACCGGCGAGACCAGGATCCGGTCGCCGTCGCGGACCTCGTCGTCCGTCTCGATGGCCCAGCCAGAGCGACCGACGATGAGGGGCCGGGCAGGGTCGATGCCGATCGCCTCGAGGAGCCCGGCGACGGTCGTCCCCGCCGGGAGGTCGAGCACCCGCTCGCTGAACCCGATGGTGTGGATCAGGCCGCCCACGAGCTTGACCGTGATCGTCATCGTCAGCGCAGCGTGGCGAACGCCTCCGCGGCCGCGGCCTCGGCGCCGAGCCCCAGGCCCTCCAGGGTGGCGCGGGTGGGCACCCCGCGGGTGTCGTAGCCGCGGATGTCGTAGTAGTGCGCCAGCATCCCGTCGTACTGCTCGCGGTCGAGGATCATGCCCGCGATCGGACCCTCGGTGTCGGCATTGGACGGATCGAACCAGGCGGCCGGCGGGAAGTCGGCCGAGCGGTCCGTCTCCGGGTGCTCGCGAAGCCAGAACAGCTTCATGAGCGCGTAGATCCGGTCTGAGATGGGCCAGAAGTCCTCGAGCTTCCAGTCCTTGCCGGTGATCGTGTTGAAGTACGTCGGGTAGTGCTCCACGCCCCAGCCCAGCTCGACCCAGGGGAAGCGGCAGGTGACGATCGACTCGAACAGGCCGCCGCGGATGCGCTGCAGGTCGACGATCTTCTGGGCCTTGTCGCGCCCGTACGACCCGCGGGTGGTCTGCTTCACCTCGAACGTGATGATCCACGATTCCTTGTGGTGGGCGCCGATCGGGCTGACCCCGAATGCGAGGGCCATGCCCGGGATGAACTTGCAGTTGTAGGCGGAGATCTCCAGGCCCTTGATCTGCATCGCGTAGGCATCGGACCCGTGGCCGAACGCCCGGGCCGCCTCCCGCGTGCCGTCCGCGAGCAGGTTGCCGATCTCGCCCTCGCGCCGTGCGATCAGGCCGAGGACGCGCTTCATGCCGGCGATGTCGCCGAAGCGGAGGTCGCCGGTCACGGCGCCCCGCTCGATCGCGTCGGCGTAGAAGCCGAGGACCCCGCCGGCGGAGATGGCGTCGAGCCCGTAGTCGTCGCACAGGTAGTTGAGCGCGGCGACCTGGGAGAGATCGTACAGGTCGAGGTTCGGCCCCAGGAGGCCGATGTTCTCGTAGTCGACCTCCGACTCGCGACCCTCGTCGTCCAGGATGCCGATGCCGCATCGCATGGTGCAGTTCGGGCAGCCGTAGGTGGCGACGCGCGCCGCGTTCACCCGCTCGCCGTCCACCTGCCAGGCGTCCGGGTGGTGGGTGCCGTGGAAGTTGTGGACCGGGAGCGCCGCGACCTCGTTGCACCAGGGCAGCACGCCGGTCGTGCCCTGGGTGGACCAGGCCATCTCCTTGTCCATCGCGTGGACCTCGCGCAGGTCGTCGCGGCCGAGCTCCTTCATGGCGACGGGAAACGCCTGCGGGATCGGCCTGGAGCCCTTGACGACGATCGCCTTGAGGAGCTTCGATCCCATCACGGCGCCCATCCCGGGCCGGCCGCCGGACCGGCCCTCGAGGCTGCGGACGACCGCGAAGCGGACCATGTTCTCGCCGCCCTGGCCGATGTTGAGGACGCCGACACCCTTCCCGTAGCGGGCGTAGATCCAGTCGTTCGTCTCCATCGTCCCCTTGCCCCAGACCTCGTCCGCGGGCAGGAACTCGACCCGGTCGTCCTCGATCGAGAGGAGCGTGGGGCGCTCGGCGCGGCCCTCCACGATGAGGGCGTCGTAGCCCGCCTTGCGGAGCTGGTCGGTGACCCGGGTCCCGAGGTTCCCGTCGCCATAGCCGCCGGTCGCCGGCGACTTGGCGGCCACGATCGTCTTGCCGGTGTTGGGCGCCGGGATGCCGGAGATCGGGCCGACGGCGACGATGAGCTTGTTCTCCGGGCCGAGCGGATCGATTCCGGGGGCGAGCTCGTCGTACAGGATCTTGACGGCGAATCCGCGGCCGCCGATCCAGGTGTTGGCGAACTCCTCCGAGAACGTCTCGATCCTGAACGTCCTGGTGGTCAGGTCGACCCGCAGGAACTGTCCGGTCCATCCATCCATGATCAGGTCATCCTCGGCTGGGACGGCGCGCTGCGCGTGAGAGAACCCCCAGCGTCCGATGCTAGGCGGGCGCGGTGCGCGAGTCTAGGGTCCGGATGGACCCTTCCGGGGGGACCGGCCGGCCGACATCGGAGTCCGGCGCACCGGTGAACTGGAGCCGGTAGAGGCGCGCGTAGAGGCCGTTTCGCGCGAGAAGCTCGTCGTGCGTGCCGAGCTCCACGAGCCAGCCGTCGTCGAGGACCGCGATCCGGTGAGCGGCACGGATCGTGGAGAGACGGTGGGCCACGATGAGCGTGGTCCGGCCCACCATGAGCCGGTTGAGGGCGGCCTGGACGGTACGCTCCGATTCGTTGTCGAGCGAGCTGGTCGCCTCGTCGAGGAGGAGGATCCGGGGATCCTTCAGGATCGCCCGTGCGATCGCGATCCGCTGGCGCTGGCCGCCCGAGAGCCGCGCGCCCCGGTCGCCGAGCGGCGTCTCGTAGCCGTCGGGAAGCTCGGCGATGAACTCGTGGGCGGACGCCGCCCGCGCGGCCTCGATGATCTCCGCCTCGGTCGCATCCAGCCGGCCATACGCGATGTTCTCGCGGATCGTCCCGCCGAACAGCGTCGCCTCCTGCGGCACGAGGCCGACCTGGTTGCGAAGGCTCTGCACGCCGACATCCCGGATGTCGATCCCGTCGATCCGGATCGCCCCGTCCGTGACGTCCCAGAGCCGCGGGATCAGGTTGCACAGCGTCGTCTTGCCCGACCCCGAGGGGCCGACCAGCGCCACGATCTCGCCGGGCGCGATGTCCAGGTCGATCCCGCGCAGGACGGGTCGGTCCGCCAGGTACCCGAACGAGAGCCGCTCGAGGCTGATCCTGCCCGCGACGGGTGGCAGCGGCAGCGCGGGCACGGGATCCAGGATCGTCGGCTCGGTGTCGAGGAGCTCGAACACGCGCTGGACCGCGCCGGATCCCTCGCGGAGCTGGCCGTACTGGCCGGCGATGCTCGCGAGGTTCGCCGCGATGGAGACGCCATACAGCAGGAAGCTCGTCAGGGTCCCGATCGCGAGCGTCCCCTCGATCACCTGGCGGCCGGTGTACCAGAGCAGGACCGCGATCGCCCCGAATCCCACGAAGGTCATGACGGCCCCGAAGAGCGCGCGCCAGAGCGCGAGCCGGGTCGCCCGCGCGACGACCCGGTCGAGGTCCGTCGTGTACCGCCGGGTCTCCCAGTCCTCGCGCACGAAGCTCTTGACGATCCGGATGCCGGAGAGCGCTTCTTCGGCCGTCGTCGTGGCACGGGCCAGCTCGTCCTGGACCTGGGTGCTGACCCGCTGGAGCGGGCGCCCGAACGCGAAGGCCACGCCGATCAGGGCAGGCGCGAGGACGAGGACGACCAGCAGGAGGGTCGGGCTCAGCAGGAACAGGATCACGATCGACCCGATAAGCCCGACCGAGGCGGCGAGCAGGTTCGTGATCGTCTGGGTCAGCATCGTGCGGACCTGCGTGACGTCGTTCGAGAGGCGCGAGACGAGCTCGCCAACCCGCGCCGTGACGTAGAAGTCGAGCGAGAGCGTCACGAGCCGCGCGAAGAGCTCCGATCGCATCCGGGCCACGATCCGCTCCCCCACCACCCCCAGGAAGTACGACTGGAGGAAGCTCCCGACGGCCTGCACCGAGAAGAGGACGATGAGGAGCAGGACGATCCGGTCGAGCCCGGCCATCTCGCCGCCGGCCACGACGACCGTCGTGATCTGGGCGATCAGGAGCGGGAAGAGCAGCCCGAGGCCCGCCGACAGGACGAGCCCCACGAGGGCCAGCGCGAAGCGCCCGACGTGCGGCCGGAGATATCGCGCGAGGCGACGCCACGGGACGCCGCCCAGGCCGCGAACCTCGCGGACGACGTCTCCGGGGCCCGGCGGGACGCGCGGAGTCTCGTCGGTCATGGTGCCCTCAGGCGTCAGCCCGCTGCGCCTCGCGGACCGACTCCTCCCAGCGCGCGGCGGCCGCCGAGAGCTCTCCCGCGAGGGCGGGCGCCACGCGCCCGCGAACGCGAACCTCGCGCTGGCCGTACTCGAGCTCCACGGTGCCGCGCTCCCGGACGCGCGCGAGGAGCTCGCCCGCGGCATACGGGACGGCGACGTCGATGTCCTCCCAGAGCGACGCGAGCAGGGCCGCGACCTCGTCGCGAAGCGCGTCGAGGCCGAACCCGGTGAGCGCCGAGACCAGGACGCTGCCCGCGACGATCGGGGCCTGGACCGCCGCCCCGCCGTCGGCGACGAGCCGGTCCGCCTTGTTGAACGCGGCGAGGCGCGGCTTGGTCCCCGCCCCGAGCTCGTCGAGCACCGTCTGGACGGTCACCCGGTGTTCCGCGAAGTGGGCGTCGGAGGCATCCACGACCTCGATCAGGACGTCCGAGCGGGTCACCTCCTCGAGGGTCGCCCGGAACGCGTCCACGAGCTGGTGCGGCAGCTTGTGGATGAAGCCGACCGTGTCGGTCACGATCGCCGTCTGGCCGTCGCCGAGCTTGACCTGGCGGCTCGTGGGGTCGAGCGTGGCAAAGAGCTTGTCCTCGACGAACGCGACCTCGCTGCCGACGAGCGCGTTGAGGAGCGTGGACTTGCCGGCGTTCGTGTACCCGACGATCGCCACCGTCGGGTAGAGGCGCCGGTCCCGTCCGCGGGCCGCGGTCGCCCGCTGCTGGCGGACCTGCTCGACGCGCTCCTTCATCTTCTTGATGCGCTCGCGGATCAGCCGCCGGTCGGTCTCGAGCTGGCTCTCGCCGGGGCCCCGGGTGCCGATCCCGCCGCCGGTCCGGGAGAGGTGGGTCCACAGCCGCGTGAGGCGGGGCAGCTGGTACTCGAGCTGGGCCAGCTCCACCTGGAGGCGCCCTTCGTGCGTCCGGGCGTGCTGGGCGAAGATGTCGAGGATGAGCCGGCTCCGGTCGATGACCTTGACCCCGAGGAGGCTCTCGAGCGCCTTCTGCTGACCCGGGGAGAGCTCGTCGTCCGCGACGAGCAGGTCGAAGCCGGTCTCGGCCCTGGCCGCCACCAGCTCCTCCGCCTTGCCCTTGCCCACGTACCAGTTCGGATCCACGTGGCGCCGGTTCTGCCACTCCGCGCCGACGACCACCGCGCCCGCCGTCTCGGCCAGGGAGGCGAGCTCGGCGAGCGAATCCTGGGCGTTCCAGCCCGGATCGTCGCCCGTGTCGACGGCGACGAGGAAGGCCTTCTCGGCGGGCTGGGCGAGATCGATGGTGGTGGGGCGGGCCATCCACGGAGGATAGCGCCCCGTCGGCGCGCCGATCGGCGGCACGCAGAGAGCGGGAGCCGCGCTGGAGGCCCGCGGGCCGGCGGCCGAGCGGTAACGGTCGAGGGCCGGTCAGGCGCCCGGGCGCGCGGATGTCCGCGCAAAGCCCCGTGCCCGCTCGAGCGCGACGTCGGCGGCGCCGGGATCGCCCGCGTCGAGCACGAGGTCGGCGGGCGTGGCCCGGAACCACGTCCGCTGGCGACGGGCATAGGCGACGTTCCGGCCGACGTTCGCGGCGAGGTAGCCCTCGCGGTCGATCCGGCCGTCGAGCAGGTCCCACGCCTCCCGGTAGCCGATCGCCGAGAACGCGGGCAGGTCCGCCGGGTACCGGGCGCGGAGCGCCTCCGCCTCGGGGAGGATCCCCCCGTCGAGCTGGACCGCGGACCTGCGCGCGATCCAGGCCCGGTGCGCGGCGCGATCGGCCAGGTCGAGCGTGACGCGCAGGACCGGAGCGCCGTAGCCACGCGGGGCCGGGCGCGGGGCATCGCCCTGGAGCGTCGCGATCTCGAGGGCGCGGACGACCCGGCGCGGATTGCGCAGGTCGACCGAGGCCGCGAGCCCCGGCGCGGTCGCCTGCAGGCGATCCACCAGGGGGCCCAATCCCCCACCGGCGAGGTCCGCCTCCAGCGCCGACCGGACGCCCGGGTCCCAGGGCAGCGCGTCGAGGTCGAACCCGTCGGCGATCGCGCGAAGCCAGAACCCGGTGCCGCCGACGAGCAGCGCGACGCCGCCCCGAGCGGCGATCGGCGGCAGGATCGCCTCCACGTGTCCCGCGAAGTCCGCCACGGAGAAGCGCTCGTCGGGGTCGGCGAGGTCGAGGCCGTGGTGCGGCACGCCCCGGCGCTCGTCGAGGGTCGGCTTCGCGGTCGCCACGTCCGTTCCCCGGTAGACCTGGCGGGAGTCGGCCGAGATGACCTCCGCCGGGATGCCGTCCGCGATGAGCCCCAGCGCGAGGCGCACGGCGAGGTCGGTCTTGCCGGTCGCGGTCGGGCCACCGACGACGACCAGCGGCGGGCGCGAACGTTGCCCTGCGCCCTCGTCCGGCGCGCTCCCCTCCCCTGTCGTCAGGCGAGGATCCCCCGCAGGCTGTACGGGCCGGCAGCCTCGATGCGCACGTCGACGATGCTCCCGACGAGCTCCGCGGGCCCCGCGAGGTGCACCAGCCGGTTCTCCCGTGAGCGGCCGGCAAGGCGGACCCAGCCGTCCGGCAGCGGCGCGGCGAACGGGTCGCGGCCGGCCAGTGTCGCGGCGGGCGGCTCGGCGCCCTCCTCGTCATGGTCGTGGCCGCGCGGCCGTTCCAGCGCGTCGACGAGGACGGACGCGATGCTCCCCAGGCGCTCCCGGTTCCGGGCGAACCCGATCTCCTCCTGGACGGCGAGCAGCCGGTTCAGCCGCTCCCGCTTCACGGCGGCCGGGACGTCGTCGGGGAGCCGCATCGCCGGGGTCCCCGGGCGCGGCGAGTAGGCGGCCGCGAAGACCTGCTCGTAGCGGATCGTCTCGAGCAGGCGGAGCGTCGCTCCGAACTGGGCCTCGGTCTCGCCGCAGAATCCGACGATCACGTCCGTGCTGACGGCGATCCCCGGGATCGCCTCGCGGATGCGCCCGAGGCGCTCCTCGTAGTGCGCGATCGTGTACTGCCGGCCCATCCGGTGGAGGACCTCGTCGTCGCCCGACTGCACGGGCAGGTGGAGCGCCGCGCAGACGGCGGGCGCCTCGGCCATCGCGTCGACCAGGCGGTCCGAGAGGTCCCACGGGTGCGAGGTGACGAAGCGGAGGCGCGGGACGGCGGGGCTCCCGTCCGGGCCGCGCAGCGCGTCGATCGCCCGGATCAGCTCGGCGAGATCGGGCCGCGAGGCGCGGTCGATCTGTCGCCCTGCGCGTCGTGCCTCGGCGACATGGGCGAAGCGCGCCTCGGCCGGCAGGTCGTGGCCGTAGCTGTTGACGTTCTGGCCGAGGAGCGTGATCTCGCGGTAGCCGGCCGCGGCCAGCGCCCGCGCCTCGTCCAGCACGGCATCGAACGGCCGGCTCCGCTCCGGGCCGCGGCTGAAGGGGACGATGCAGTAGGTGCACGTCTTGTCGCAGCCGTAGATGATCGGGAGCCAGGCGGCGACCGCCGACTCGCGCCGGACGGCGCCCGACGCGACCGCGTCGGCGCGGGAACCCGCGAGGTGATCGGCCGCGGAGACGGCCACGCCCTTGACAAGGGTGGTTGCAGCCGTGCGCGGGGGCGCGGCGACGACACCCGGCGGCGCGGCGACGCCGCTCGGCGCCGGCGATCCGGCGGCCCCAGCAAGGCCGACGGCGCCCTGGGCCGACGCGAGACCCAGCCGCTCGACGAGCTCGGGCTCCTCGTCGGGGCGGAGGAAGAGGTCGACCGCGGGGAACCGGCGCCGGAGCCCGGCCCGGTCCCGCTCCCGCACGGCGCAGCCGGTCAGCACCACGCGGAGCGCCGGGTTCGCCTCCTTGAGCGCGGCGAGCGCACCCTGGCGGCCGATCACCTTTGCCTCGGCCGCCTCGCGGATCGCGCAGGTGTTGATGACGACCAGGTCGGCCGCCTCCATCCCGGGAGCCTCCGCGCAGCCCGCGGCCAGGAGCCGTCCGGCCATCTCCTCCGAGTCGCTCCGGTTCATCTGGCAGCCCAGGGTCCAGACCCAGAAGCGCGGCAGCGCCTGGTCCTCGGGGCGGAACTCGGCGACGCGCGCATCGGCCGGCGCGGCGGGACGCGGCCCGGCGGGCGAGGCCGCGGGGAGGACGAACTCGATCACCGGCAGGCTCCGGGTCGTCACGCGACTGCCCCGACCTCGAGCGCGGCCAGGATGCCCGCGGCGATCCCGGGCGGGATCCACGTCTCGGCGATCGCCTCGGCATACGGCTCGTCGTCGCCGTGATAGTCGGTCCCGCCCGACGCCAGCAGGCCGAGCTCCCGTGCGACGGCTCCCACCGCGCTCACGGTCTCGGCGTCGAAGCTTCGATGGTGGACCTCGAGGCCGCCGAGGCCGGCGTCGATGAGCTCCTGCAGGAGGACCCGGCGCGACGGGGCCGCGGAGAAGTGGGCGAGCACCGGGATCCCGCCGGCGCCCCGGATCGCACGGATCGCCTCGAGCGGTCCCAGCCCCTCGCGGGGGACGTAGCCGGGCCCGCCCCGGCCCACGAACCGCGCGAATGCGTCCTGGACGCTGACCGCGAAACCCGCCGCCACGAGGGCGCGGGCGAGGGTCGGGCGGCCCAGCGCGTCGTCGTGCGCGCTGTCCAGGCCGGCCAGCTGCGCATCGACCCCGAGCCCGGCGGCGCGAAGCCGTGCCGACATCCGCTCGAAGCGCCGCCGGCGACCACCGCGCTGCTCGGCGAGGGCCGCCTCGAACGCCTCGTCGTCCGGGTCGACGCCGAGGCCCACGAGGTGGAGCTCCCCGTCGGGCACGTCGAATCCCCCGCCGACGGCGTTGATCTCCACGCCCGCGAGAAGGGTGAGGCCGGCGGGCAGCGGCGGTCCCCCGGGCGCGACCACATCGCGATAGCCCGCGAGCGTGTCGTGGTCCGTGATGGCAAGGGTCCGGATGCCGGCGGCCGCCGCGTTCGTCACGAGCGCCGCGGGCTCGAGAAGCCCGTCCGATCGGGTCGTGTGGGTGTGCAGGTCCACGATCGTGGGCTCGGGCGGGACGATTCGCCCGACGAGCGGCGCGCGGCGCCCGCGACCCATCAGGCTGCCTCGACGATCCGCCGGAGGCGTTCGACGCTGAGGGCGCGGCCGGTGGCCGGGTCCACGTCGATGAGGAGGCCGTTGAGGACCACCGGCCAGGTCCCGACCTCGAAGCGGGTCGGGAGGCCGTTGATGAAGCGGGGCAGGACGGTGGCCGGCGCGAAGCCGATCACGCTGTGCAGCGGCCCCGTCATCCCCAGGTCGCTCTGGTATGCCGTCCCGCGCGGCAGGATCCGCTCGTCCGCGGTCGGGACGTGGGTGTGGGTCCCGACGACCGCGCTGACCCGCCCGTCGAGGTGCAGCCCGAAGGCGTTCTTCTCGCTGGTCACCTCGCAGTGGAAGTCGACGAGTCGGACGGGCGGCAGGGCGTCGGCGCCCTCGTCGAGCAGGTGGTCGGCGTCGGTGAAGGGGTTCTCGATCGGGATCATGTAGGTGCGGCCCTGGAAGTTCAGGACGGCGACGTCCGTCCCGTCGGCCGCCACGTAGGCGCCCCAGCCGCGGCCGGGCACGCCGTCGGTCCCGTAGTTGTGGGGGCGCAGGATCCGCTCGTCCTTCTCGAGGGCGGGCAGGATCTCCTTCTTGTCCCAGATGTGATTGCCCGACGTGATCACGTCGACCCCGGCCCGGTAGAGCGCCTCCGCCGTTGACGTCGTGAGCCCCATCCCGCCGGCGAGGTTCTCCCCGTTGGCCGTGACGAAGTCCACCCCGTGCACGTCGCGCAGGCCGGGCAGCTCGCGCTCGACGGCCTCGCGGCCCGGGCGGCCGATCACGTCGCCGAGCATGAGGATCCGGCAGGGGCGCGCCGCCCGCGACTCGGCCACCGCTACTTCGCGTACTCGACGGAGCGCGTCTCGCGGATGACGGTCACCTTGATCTGGCCCGGGTAGGTCAGCGAATCCTCGATCTTCTTGACGATGTCGCGGGCAAGGCGCGAGGCCGACAGGTCGTCGATCTCCTCGGGCCGGACGAGGATCCGCACCTCGCGGCCGGCCTGGACGGCGAACGACCGGTCCACGCCGGCGAAGCTCCCGGCGATCGCCTGGAGGTCCTCGAGCCGCTTGAGGTACAGCTCCACCGACTCGCCGCGCGCGCCCGGGCGCGATGCGCTGATGGCGTCGGCCACCTGCACGATGGGCGCCTCCACGCAGGCGTATTCGACCTCCTGGTGGTGCGCCGCGATCCCGTTCACGATCTTGAACGAGAGGTTGTGGCGCGCGGCGATGGCGGCGCCGATCGCTGCGTGCGGGCCCTCGACCTCGTGGTCGACCGCCTTGCCGATGTCGTGGAGGAGGCCGCCGGTCTTGGCGGCCAGCACGTCCGCCCCGAGCTCCGCGGCGATGACGGCGGCGAGGCGGCTGGTCTCGATGACGTGGTTGAGCACGTTCTGCCCGTAGCTCGTTCGGTACTTCAGGCGGCCGAGGAGGCGCGTGATCTCGGACGGCAGGCCAGGCACACCGGCGTCGTAGGCAGCCGCGTCGCCGGCCTGGCGGATCACGAGGTCGACCTCGGCACGCGCCTTCGCGACGACCTCCTCGATCCGGCCCGGATGGATCCGGCCGTCGGCCATCAGCTTCGTGAGCGCGATCCGGGCGATCTCGCGACGGACCGGGTCGAAGCCCGAGAGGATCACGGTCTCGGGCGTGTCGTCGATGATCAGGTCGATGCCCGTGGCCTGCTCCAGCGCCCGGATGTTGCGTCCCTCGCGGCCGATGATCCGGCCCTTCATCTCGTCGGACGGCAGGTGCACCACGGAGACCGTGTGCTCCGCCGTGTGGTCGGCGGCGACGCGCTGGATGGCCGTGACGATCACCTCGCGAGCCCGGTCCTGGGCCTCGTCGCGGGCCTTGCGCTCGATGGAGCGGGCAAGCCGGACAGCATCGTTCTCGGCCTCGGCGCGCACCGCGTCGAGGATCACCGCCTTGGCATCCTCGGCGGTCATCCCGCTGACCCGCTCGAGCGCGGCGATCTGCTCCGCCCGCGAGGAGGCGAGCTCGTCACGCAGGTGGTCGAGGTCGCGCTCCTTCTCCAGCAGCTTCCGATCGCGCTGCTCGAGCATGTCCGTCCGCTGGTCCAGCTGCTCGTCGCGGGTCAGGAGCCGGCGCTCCAGGCCGCTGAGCTCGGCGCGCTTGGCGCGCGCCTCGTCCTCAGCCTCGCGCTGGAAGCGGAGCTTCTCGTCCTTGGCTTCGAGGATCAGGTCCTTCTGCTGGGTCCGGGCCTCGGCCAGGATCCGGCCGGCCTTCTCCTGGGCGCCGCGGACGGATTGGGCGGCAACGATGCCGCGGGCGACGAATCCGGCCACGAGGCCGACGACGATGGCCACGACAAGGGCCACCGCCGCAACGACGGGGTTCTCCATGATGCTCTCGCCTCCCGACCGGCCGCGTGAGCGGCCGGCGAGTGATTGCGCGGGAACGGCGATCCGTCGGACCGACCCGATGACTCTCGAGTGCTGCCTGGGTCGGGCGCCGGCGTGGGCTCGCCGGAATGGGTGGATTCGGTACGGGGCAACCGGCGCCGCATCCGCGGCGCCGTCCTTTGGTGCGCGTAGCCTACGGCCGGGGGGCGGGAGGGTCAAACGTGCCCGGTTACGGGTCCGATTCGGGCTCCCCATCCTCGTCGGCGAGCGGCGTCCCGAGCGTCGCCAGCCACGCCGACGCGGCACGCCCGGCCGTCCCCGGATCGAACCCGGCCCGGGCAAGCACCGCGTACGCGCGCGCCCGCCGCTTCCGGAGATCGGGTTCGCGGAGCAGGCCGGGGCCTTTCCGGACGAGAAGCCGGGCCGCGGCCGCCTCGTCGGAGGCGTCGGACGCCGCCCGCTCCCCTGCCCCGGGCCCGCCTTGCGGGTCGTCGGGATCCTCGCCGGTCGCGATTGCCTCCCGCGCGGCGAGCGCGGCCTCGGCGTCGGGCGCGTCGATGCCCATCCCGCGCAGCTCGGCGCGGAGCGCGCGTGCCCCACGCGGGCGCGCCCGGTCCCGCGACTCCACCCATGCCCGCGCAAACGCCGCGTCGTCCAGGAAGCCGAGCGCGGTCAACCGGTCGATGGCGCCCTCGACCAGGTTCGTCCGGTAGCCTGCATCCCGGAGCCGTCGCCGGACCTCGTCCGTTGACCGCGGGCGCGCCTCGAGGAAGCGTGCGCCGGCGGCGAGAACGTCGTCCGGGTCGTCGACGGCCGCGCGCCGCGCCCGTCGCTCCGTGAGCGACTCCCGCGACAAGCGCGGCATGCCGCGCACGGAGCCTCGTCCCGTCCCGCCGAGCGGCTACTCGGCCTCGGAGATCCCCTCGACCGGGATCGCCGTCGTCGCCATGCTCGCCCGGATCTTCGTCTCGATGTCGGCGCCGACGGCGGCGTTGTCGCGCAGGAACCCCTTTGCCGCCTCCCGGCCCTGGCCGAGTCGGGTCTCGCCGTAGGTGAACCAGGCGCCCGTCTTCGTCACGACATCCATCGCGACGCCGACGTCGAGGAGCCCGCCCTCGCGGCTGATCCCTTCGCCGTACATGATGTCGAACTCGGCCACCCGGAACGGCGGCGCGACCTTGTTCTTGACCACCTTGACGCGGACCCGGTTGCCGATCGATTCGGTGCCGTTCTTGATCGTCTCGACGCGCCGGATGTCGAGCCGCACGGTGGCATAGAACTTGAGCGCGCGGCCGCCGGGCGTGACCTCGGGGTTGCCGAACATGACCCCGATCTTCTCCCGGAGCTGGTTCGTGAAGACGAGCGAGGTGTTGGAGCGGCTCACGGCGCCGGCGAGCTTCCGGAGGGCCTGGCTCATGAGGCGGGCCTGGATGCCCACGAAGCTGTCGCCCATCTCGCCTTCGATCTCGGCCCGTGGGACGAGGGCTGCGACGGAGTCGACCACGACGATGTCGATCCCGCCCGAGCGGATGAGCGTCTCGGTGATCTCGAGCGCCTGCTCGCCGGTGTCCGGCTGGCTGACGAGGAGCTCGTCGACGTTGACGCCGCAGGCGCGCGCGTAGCCCGGGTCGAGGGCGTGCTCCACGTCGATGAAGGCAGCCACGCCGCCGCGCCGCTGCGCCTCGGCGATGACGTGCTGGCAGAGCGTGGTCTTGCCGGACGACTCCGGGCCGAACACCTCGGTGACTCGGCCGCGGGGAATCCCCCCGACGCCGAGCGCAAGGTCAAGGGCGATCGAGCCCGTGGGGATGAAGTCGACCTGCTGTCGCTCGGCAGAGCCGAGCTTCATGATCGACCCCCGGCCGAACTGCTTCTCGATGGCGAGAATCGCCGCCTCGACCGCTTTCGTGCGCTCCGCGCCCGATGCCCCGTTCCGCTCCGTCATCGCCATCTCGTCGTGCTCCTGTCTGGTTCTGTGGCCCCGACGGAGCGGACGATGACGCGCCCGCCCGGACTGCTCAGCCCTCCGGTTCTTCCTCGACCACCGTGCGCGGCTTGCGCTTCGGCTTGATGAGCTCGACGCTCTGCGGCACTTCGAGGAATGGCTGGAGACTCGGCTTCGCCTCCGGGGCCTTTGACTTCTTCTTCACCTCGCGGTGGGGACGGTCTCGCGAACCCATCGTCGAACGCCTCCGCGGAACTCGAGGGTACCGAAATGGCCTTCACGCGAGCTGCACTGCGGTTGCATCGTGGCTTCGCCGGCGAGCGTGCAGGCGCAGCTCCGGAAGGCGTTCAGGGAGGTTTCCGGTGCCCAGGGCCGCCCGGATCCCCGCCATGAAGTCTAGGGTGAAGGTGAGGTTGTGACAAGTCGCGAGCCGGTACGCCAGCAGCTCGTCGGCCCGGAACAGGTGCGCCAGGTAGGCGCGGCTGAAGCGCCGGCAGAGCAGGCACCGGCAGCCCGCCTGGACCGGCTCGGGGTCATCGCGGAAGCGCTCGTTGCGGATGTTGAGCCGGCCGCCGGGGATCCACAGCTGGCCATTTCGGGCGACCCGCGCGGGCAGCACCGAGTCGAAGAGATCGATCCCGCGATGAACCGCCTCGAGCAGGTCCGCGGGCGAGCCGAGACCCATGAGGTAGCGGACGCGCGGGTCCTCGTCGAGCGCCGCAACCACGAGGTCCAGGACCGCCTCGCGCTCGGCCGGGGTCTCGTCGCCGGCGAGGCCCCCGATGTTGAGGCCGTCGAACGGGAGCCCCGCGATGAACGCGGTCGAGTGCCGCCGGAGGGCCGGGTCCAGGCCGCCCTGGATCACCCCGAAGAGGGCCTGGTCCGGACGGTGGTGCGCCTCCAGCGACCGGACCGCCCAGCGGTGGGTGCGCTCCGTCGCGACCGCCACGTCGCGCAGGTCGGTCGACGAGGGCGGGACCGGCTGGTCGAAGGCGACCGCCACGTCCGCCCCGAGCGCCGCCTGGATCTCCATCGAGCGCTCAGCGGTGAACCGGTGGCGCGACCCATCGTGATGGCTCTGGAACGTGACGCCGTCGTCGTCGATCGCGTTGAGATCGCCGAGCGAGACGACCTGGAAGCCGCCCGAGTCGGTCAGGATCGGGTGGGGCCAGCTCATGAACTCGTGGAGGCCGCCGAGGCGCTCGATGCGCTCGTGTCCGGGCCGGAGGTAGAGGTGGTACGTGTTGGCCAGGATGATCTGGGCACCGGTCTCCTCGATCTCGTCGGGATGGAGCGCCTTGACCGTCGCGTTCGTGCCCACGGGCATGAAGGTGGGCGTGTCGACGACGCCGTGCGGCAGGTGGAGCCGGCCCAGCCGCGCTCGCGTCGAGCCGTCGGCAGGCGGAGGAACGAGGACCTCGAAGTGGGCGGCGCCCGTCACGCGAAGCTCACGCCTCGTCGATGGGAATGGCGAGACCGGGGTCGGATCCGGCCGGCGCCGCAGCCTCCCAGATGCTGGGCTCGCGCACGGCCCTTCTCGGGGGCACGTCGTAGCCGAGGGCGACGAGATGCGCCCGCGCGCGGTCCGTCGCCACCCGTCCCTGCGGGGTTCGGTCCAGGAAGCCGATCCGGAGCAGGTACGGCTCGTAGACGTCCTCGACCGTCTCGACCTCCTCGGCGAGGACCGCCGCGAGCGCCGCGACGCCGACCGGCCCGCCCCCGAACTTCACGATGATCGCGGCGAGCAGGCGCCGGTCCGTTGCGTCGAGCCCTTCGGCGTCGATCTCCAGGACCCGCATCGCCTCGTCCACCGCGGCCAGGGTCACGCGACCGTCGCCATGGACCTCCGCATGGTCCCGGACGCGCTTGAGCAGCCGGTTCACGATGCGCGGCGTCGCGCGACCACGGGCGGCGATGGCCGCCGCGGCGTCGTCCGTGACCTCGAGGCCGAGGATCGCGGCGGATCGGCGGACGATGGCGCGCAGGTCCTCCTCCGCGTAGAAGTCGAGCCGGTAGACCGCCCCGAAGCGGTCGCGCAGCGGCCCGCTGATCCGACCGGCACGCGTGGTCGCGCCCACGATCGTGAACGGCCGCAGGGTAAGGCGCAGCGAGCGTGCCGACGGCCCCTTGCCGATCATCACGTCGAGCGCGCAGTCCTCCATGGCCGGGTAGAGGATCTCCTCCACCGCCCGGTTGAGCCGGTGGATCTCGTCGATGAAGAGGACGTCGCGCTCGTCGAGGGCGGTGAGGACGGCGGCGAGGTCCCCTGCCCGCTCGATCGCCGGCCCCGACGTGTAGCGGATGTTCACGCCCAGCTCGCGGGCGATGATCGTGGCGAGCGTGGTCTTGCCGAGCCCGGGCGGACCGTGAAGGAGGACGTGGTCGGCCGCCTCGCCACGCTGCTTCGCGGCCTGGAGCAGGACCGAGAGGCCCGCCTTCACCTCTCGCTGGCCCAGGTACTCGTCGAGCGACCGCGGCCGCAGCGAGCGCTCGACCGCGATCTCCTCCTGGTCGAGGAGGTCCGCCGCGAGGAATCCGTGGCCGTCCGTCATCGCCCGGAGTCTACCATGCCGGCGGCCTATTTCGCACGGATGTTCGAACCGCCGCGGCGGGCGTCAACCGCCGGAAAGGGACCGGAGGGCCGCCTTCACGCGATCCTCGAGCGTGCCCGACGCGGCGCCGGCCGCCTGGGCGTGGCGGGCGGCCTCGCGCGCCTCCGCGAGCGTATAGCCGAGCGCCTGGAGCGCGCCGACCACGTCGCCCTCGGCCGACCGCGTGCCCGTTCCCGTCCCGGCCGGCACGCTGGCCGCGACCCCGGCCGCGGAGACCTTCTCCCGGAGCTCGAGCACGATTCGCGCAGCCAGGCGCTTGCCGACCCCGGGAACCGCGGTCAGGAGGCCCTGGTCCTCCGCCATGATCGCGAGCTGGAGGTCGGCGACCGGCCGGCTGCCGAGCAGGCCCAGAGCGACTTTCGGTCCCACCCCGGTGACCGTGAGGAGCAGCCCGAAGAAGCCGAGCTCCTCGGGCGTGCGAAAGCCGTAGAGCGCCTGGAGGTCCTCGCGAACGAGATGGTGGGTGTGGAGGCGGAGGCGCTTCCCGGGTTCAGCCGTTGCGAGGATGCCCGGCGCGGCGAAGACGCGATACCCGACGCCTCCCACCTCGAGCACCAGCGAATCCGCGGCGACCGCGCCCACCACGCCGTCGAGCGACGCGATCAACGGACAGGCTCGGTCGGGGTCGCGTCCGTCTCCCTGCGGGAGGGCCGCTCGCGGCGGATCGCCTCGCGGACTGCGCGGTCGTACGGGTTCTCGCCCGGCGTCTGCGGCGCGATCGCGCCACGGTCGAGGCGGCCGGCGTTGAGGCGCTCGCCGGACCGCTCGCGGTGGGCGGTCCAGACCGCGATGGCCAGCGCATCGGCGGCGTCGTCGGGTGTCGGGACCTCGGCGAGGCCAAGGATCGTCGCGACCATCGTCGCCACCTGCGCCTTGTCCGCCGCACCGTAGCCGGTCACGGCGAGCTTGACCTCCGACGGGGTGGCCTCACGAACCTCGATGTCGTGCTCGGCCGCGGCGAGCAGGACCACGCCGCGGGCATGGCCCACGGCGAGCGCGGTCTGCACGTTGCGGCTGTGGAAGATGCGCTCCACGCCGAGGAGCTTGGGTCCGTGCAGCTCGATCAGGTCCTGGAGGAACGAATGGATCGCGAGCAGGCGCTCCGGGAGCGTCAGGTCCGACGGGGTATGGAATGCGCCGTGGTCGATCGCGCGCAGGCGGCTGCCGGTCCGATCGATGACTCCGTAGCCGAGTGCCGCCGTCCCGGGATCGATCCCCAGGACGATCACCGGGTGCCGACCTCCCGGCCGCTCATTCGGCCGATCACCCGGCGACCTCGGCGAGGAGCTCTTCGGAGATCTCGAGGTTGCTCGTCACACGCTGCACGTCCTCGAGGTCCTCGAGGTGCTCGACGAGGCGCAGGTTCTGGCGGGCCCTGGCGACGTCGACGGTCGTCGTCTGCTTGGCCAGCATCGCCTGGTCCGCGCTCTCGATGGTGACGCCCGCCTTCTCCAGCGCCTGGCGGAGCGATTCGAGATCCCCGGGCTCGCAGTAGATCTCGAGCGGGTCCGAGTCGGAGTCCACGTCGCTCGCCCCGGCGTCGATCGCGAGGAGCGTCACCTCGTCCCGGTCGATGCCCGCCACCGGCACTGCGATGAGGCCGCGCTGCTCGAACTGCCACGCCACCGCGCCCGAGACCGCCAGCTGGCCGCCCGCCTTCGTGAAGATGGAGCGCACCTCGGCCGCGGTCCGGTTGCGATTGTCCGTCGCGGCCTCGACGATGAGCGCGACGCCGCCGGGGCCATAGCCCTCGTAGACGATCTCCTCGAACTGCTCGCCCTCGCCGGACCCGGTGGCCTTCTCCACGGCGCGCTTGATCGTGTCGATCGGCATGTTCGCCGCGCGTGCCTTCTCGATCGCCAGGCGCAGTCGGAAGTTGCCGTCGGGGTCGCCGCCGCCGGCCCGCGCCGCCACCGCGATCTCGCGCCCCATCTTCGTGAAGATGGCGCCGCGCTTGACGTCGTTGACGCCCTTGTCGCGCTTGATCTGGGACCATTTGGAGTGACCGGACATCGGGCGGAAGTATAGCGGACTATGATTGGCGGAACCCCGCTCCCGCCCGATCCATGACGTCGGTCGGCGGCAGGCCCGTGCGTCCCGACCACCCGACTGCCCACATCCTGCGTGAGGTTGACCGAGACAATGGCGACGACGAAGAGCGCTGACCTCCCCCACCTGCGGAGCGTCGTCCTGGCCGGACACTCCGGTGCCGGCAAGACGACGCTCGCCGAGGCACTCCTCTTCCGGACGGGAGCCATCTCCCGCCTCGGGCGCGTCGAGGACGGCACGACCAGCCTGGACACGGAGCCCGAGTCCCAGAAGCGCCACATCTCGCTGTCGCTCTCCGTCGCCTCCCTCGACGACGAGGGCAACGTCGTCACGCTCGTCGACACGCCGGGATACCCGGACTTCGTGGCGGAGGTCGTCGCCGGCTTCCAGGCGACCGACGCGGCGCTGGTGTGCATGGACGCGACAGGCGGCGTCGAGGCAGGCACCGAGGTCGCCGTCTCGCTCGGCCGGGCCACCCGGACGGCCGCCCTCTTCGTCGTCAACAAGTGCGATCGCGAGAATGCCGAGCCGGCAGCCGTCCTCGACGCGTTGCGTGCCGAGTTCGGCAACAAGATCGCCCCGCTCCAGCTCGCCATCGGCAAGGCCGACACCTTCAGCGGGTACGTGGACCTCGTCCACCGCAAGGCGTACCACTGGGACGGCCGGCAGGAGGTGGAGGTCCCGATCCCGCCTGAGATGGAGGCCGAGATCGCGACCCGCCGCGACCAGCTGCTCGAAGCCGCCTCCGAGGCGGACGACGACGTGCTGTCGAAGTACCTCGAGGGCGAGGAGATCACCGACGCGGAGCTCGACGCCTGCCTCCACCGCGGTGTCCGCGACTCGATCCTGGCGCCGGTGCTCGTCGCGTCCGCCACGAAGGGGATCGGCCTGCGCGGGCTGCTGGACGCGATCGTCCGCTACCTCCCCGCGCCGTCCGAGGAGCCGCCCGTCGTGGCGCACGACCCGAAGACCAACGACCCGATCGAGGTGTCGCGGGATCCGGACGGCCCGCTCCTCGTGCGGGTCTTCAAGACCACGGCCGACCCGTTCGTGGGCCGGCTGACCTACCTGCGCGTCCTCTCGGGCACGTTGCGCAGCCAGGCCCACCTGTGGAACGCGGAGAAGGGCGAGGACGAACGGATCGGCCAGCTCCTCCGGCTGCACGGGAAGGACTCCGAGCCGGCGGCCGAGCTCCGGCCCGGCGAGGTCGGGGCGGTCGCCAAGCTCACCGCCACCGCGACCGGCGACACGCTTTCCTCGAAGGAGCGCCCGCTGATCCTCGACCGGCCCGTGTACCCGGATCCGACGCTCGTGGTCGCCATCGAGCCGCAGACCAAGGCGGACCTCGACAAGATGGGCCCCGCCCTCCAGCGCATGCTCGAGGAGGAGCCGTGTGCGCGCGTGGAGCGGAGCGCGACCGGCGAGCAGCTGCTCCTCTCGATGGGCGAGACGCACGTGGCGGTGATCGGCGAGCGGCTCAAGCGCAAGTTCGGCTCGGCGATCGTCACCCACACCCCGCGGATCCCGTATCACGAGACGATCCGCGGCCGGACCAAGGTCGAGGGCAAGTACAAGAAGCAGACGGGCGGGCATGGCATGTTCGGCCACGTCTGGATCGAGATCGAGCCGAACCCCGGTGAGGGCGTTGCGTTCGCCGAGCACGTGGTCGGCGGCACCGTCCCGAAGAACTTCTTCCCCGGCGTCGAGAAGGGAATCCGGCAGGCCGCGGTTGAAGGCGTGCTCGCGGGCTATCCGCTCATCGACTTCAAGGCGACCCTCTACGACGGCTCCTTCCACACGGTCGACTCCAACGACCTGTCCTTCCAGATCGCGGCATCGATGGCGCTCAAGAAGGGCGTCATGGACTGCAAGCCCGTGCTGCAGGAGCCGATCATGGCCGTGGCGATCCGCGTCCCGGAGCGCTTCATGGGCGACGTCAACCGCGACCTCAACGGCCGCCGCGGCCGCGTCCTCGGCATGGACGTCACGGGCGACGGGATGCAGGTGATCACGGCGCACGTTCCGCAGGCGGAGCTGTTCAGCTACGCGACGGAGCTCCGCTCGATCACCGGTGGGCGAGGCACGTTCTCGTCCACGCTCGATCACTACGAGGACGTGCCGTCCCACATCGGTGACAAGGTCATCGAGGCCCACCGCAAGGAGCAGGAGGCCGCCGCTCACTGACGGCTCCGGTCGCTGTCGCGCGGTTCGCCTTTCGCGCGGCCGCGCCTGCGACTTGTGGCGGCTCGCCTCTCGCAGCCTTCGCCGGGTTCGGCGGCGTGCGGCCGAGCCCACCCGCGATCCGTGAGCACGAATCGCGGACGGACGGCCGCCAGGTGACGCGCGGCCCCGGCCTGCTGCGCGCATACCAGCATCCGGCGTGCTGAGGCGTGGAGAAGGATCGCCCGTGGGCCAATATCAGCCTCCAAAGTGCTGACGCGTGCGGACGGAACGCCCGGGAGCCGATGCCAGCACCCGGCGTGCTGACGCGTTCCTGGCGCCGTGCGCGTCGTCGTCCACCCGAGCTTGTCCAGCCTGGACCGGTGCAGCGAACCGGTTTGGCCCGGCGGTCGCCGCGTCAGCGGGATGCCGCGAGCGCGTCCTCGAGGGAGAGGCGACCCTCGTAGAGCGCGCGGCCAACGATCGCACCCGCGCAGCCCAGCGCCCGGACGGCCGTGATGTCCGCCGCGCGGGCAATGCCCGCGGAGGCGATGATCGCGCCGCATCCCCGCCCGACGAGATTTGCCAGGAGAACGAGGTCCGGGCCCTCGAGTGTCCCGTCCCGATCGATGGCGGTCACCTCGAAGGTGCGCACGCCCACGTCGGCGAGCCGCGTGAGTGCGTCTGCCACCGCCACGCCCGTCGCGCCCGGCACCCAGCCATGACCAACCGCGAGGCCGTCCCGGACGTCGAGCGCGACGCCGATGCGCTCCGGGCCGAACCGCGTCGCAAGGCGTCCTGCGAACGCAGGGTCGCGCAGGGCGGCGGTCCCGAGGATCACCCGCGCCGCCCCGGCCTCCAGGCTCGCCTCGACGGCTCGATCATCGCGCAGCCCGCCCGCCACCTCGACCGCTGCGCGCGACCCGACGCGGGCGATGATCGCCGCCACGAGCGGGGTCTGCCGTGCGGCCGGATCGCGGGCCCCGTCGAGGTCGACGACATGGAGCCATCTGGCCCCGCCCGCGACGAACGCGTCCGCGACGGTCGCCGCGTCCTCCCCGTACGTCGTCGCCGCGCCATAGTCCCCGCGCAGCAGGCGGACCACGCGGCCGCCGCTCAGGTCGATCGCCGGCAGGAGGTCGAAGGCCGGGGACGACACCCCGTTGCCGGTCACCAGGTTCTGTGATAGCGTTGTAACACGCTACTACGCTACCACGAGGCATGACGCAATGCAGTCCACTGCCGACGACTGGCGCTCCGCGGATGTCGAGGCGCTCTTCGACGTCCTCCTGGACCTGGAGAGCCGCGACGAGGCGGCCGCGTTCCTCCGCGACCTCTGCACGCTCGGCGAGATCCGCGATCTGGCGCAGCGCTGGACGGTGGTGCGCCTCCTCGGGGCCGGCCTCCACTACAGCGAGATCAGCCGGCGGACGGGCGCGAGCACCGCGACGATCACCCGGATCGCGTCCTGGCTGAACCACGGCGAGGGTGGGTACCGGCTCCTGCTCGAGCGCTCGCGCCGCGGCGACTCGTCGGCGGACGTGACCGATTCCGCCAAGCCCGGGACGACCCGGTACCCCGAGTCCGACGAGCACCGGACCGCCCCGATCGAACCGCCGGGCGTGACCCGATGAGGGCCGCCGAGGTGGACGCCACCGCGCTTCGGGAGAGTCGAGCCGCGGGTGGGCTGCGCCGGATGACGCTCGCCGTTCCCAACAAGGGGCGCCTCGTCGAGCCGACCCTCACGCTCCTCCACGACGCCGGCCTCGTCTTCGAGGAGCGGGACCGCAGCCTGGTAAGCCACGTCGAGAACGTGCCGCTCGACATCCTGTTCGTCCGCACGAACGACGTGATCGAGTTCGTGGGGGACGGCGTCGCGGATCTCGGGATCACCGGCGGCGACCTGCTCGCGGAGGCGGACGCCACCCTGCCGATCGTGCGATCCCTCGGCTACGGCCGCTGTCGCCTCGCGGCAGCCGTCCCGCGGGACGCGCCGCAGCGCGAGATCGCGGACCTCGCCGGCCTCCGTATCGCGACGGCCCACCCGGGTGCCACGCGGCGCTGGTTCGAAGGGCGCGGGATCCCCGTGGTCGTGATCCCGCTGTCGGGTGCCGTCGAGGTCGCTCCGCGCCTCGGGCTCGCGGACGCGATCGTCGACCTCGTCTCCACGGGCGTCACGCTGGGCACGAACGGCCTGCGGCCGATCGGCGACCTCCTCGCGTCCGAGGCCGTCCTCGTCGGGAACCCTGCCCGGCTCGTCGCCGAGGCGGACGCGGTCGACCGGCTCGACACGATGCTCGGCGCGGTCCTCGCGGGCCGCCGGCGGAAGTACGTGATGATGAACGCGCCGCTCGAGCGCCTGGCCGATCTCGAGGCGCTCCTTCCGGGGCTGGAGAGCCCATCGGTGATCCCGCTGGCGCACGCGGGCATGATCGCGATCCACGCCGTGGTCGGATCGGACGACGTGTGGGACCTCCTCCCGCGCCTCAAGGCCGCCGGGGCGTCCGGGATCCTCGTCCTGCCCATCGAGAAGCTGATCGCATGAGCCAGGCGCCCGCCGCACAGGCCGCCCCCGCCACGCCTCTCGGGTACGCCTGGGAGGCAACCGACGAGCAGGTGAGCGCACGCTACGGCGTCGCCCTGTCGGCGATCGTGCGCTTCGATCTGAACACCTCCCCGGCCCCGCCCGACCTCGCCCTGCGGCTGCTCCGGGTGGGCGCGTTCGGGCGCCCGATCTCCGAATACCCGCCGTCCGACTATCGCGACCTGGTCGCGGCGGCTGCCGAGACCTATGGGGTCGGCAGTGACGAGCTCCTGGTGGGCGCGGGCGCGGACGAGATCCTCGACCTCGTCGCGAAGGCGTTCCTGCGACCGGGTGCCCGTGCCGTGATCCCGACGCCCACCTACGCCATGTACGGCATCCTGACCGAGCAGCGCCCGGCACAGCCCATCGCGGTCCCGCGCCGTCCCGCATCCGACGGGTATGCCCTCGACCGGCCCGCGGTCCGCGAGGCCGCCCGCGACGCGGCCGTCGTCTGGCTCTGCAGCCCGAACAACCCGACCGGGCTTCCCGAGCCATCCGGCGCGATCGCTGCGCTGCTGCGCGAGCTGCGCGCCGACGCGGACGCCGCGGGCCGATCCGCGCCCGTGGTGGTTCTCGACGAGGCGTACGCCGAGTTCGTCGGCACGTCGCTCGTGGAGCTGCGCGCGTCCTATTCGCGGCTCATCGTCGTCCGGACTGCCTCGAAGGCCTACGCGCTCGCCGGGCTCCGCGTCGGGTTCGCGATCGCGCCAAGCGACCTGGTCCGCGAGATGGAGCCGTATCGGCCGCCGGGGTCCGTCTCGATCCCCTCCGTCGCCGTCGTGGCGGCCGCCCTTCGGGACCCCGATGCGCTCCGTGAGAACGTCCTGCGCGTCTCGGCGGAGCGTGCGCGGCTGGCGGATGCGCTCGCGAGCCTCGGGATCCCGGCAGGCCCGTCCGTCGCGAACTTCCTTCTCGTCGGGTTCGGCGATCGGGTCCGGGCAATGGCCGTCGCGGACGGGCTGTTGCGGCGCGGGCTCGTCCCGCGCACGTTCGGGGCTTCCCACGCGCTTGCCGATCACCTCCGCTTCACGGTCCGCTCTCCCCTCGAGGACGACCGCCTCATGGCCGCGCTGGCCGAGATCGTGCCGACCCTCCCCCACCCCGCCTTCGGAGCAGCCCAGGAGACGAAGCCATGACGACCCCCCACGGCGCGTTCGAGGTCGCCGCCCGCGAGGGGCGCCGCGTCACGGTCGCCCGGCGCACCCACGAGACCGATGTCGCAGTGACCCTCGATCTCGACGGATCGGGCGCCGCCGATGTCCGGTCCGGGGTCGGGTTCCTCGACCACCTCCTCACCTCGTTCGCGCACCATGGGCTCTTCGACCTCGCGGTGAACGCGGAGGGCGACTTCGCGGTCGACGAGCACCACACCGTCGAGGATGTCGGGCTGGTCCTCGGCACCGCGCTCGCCGAGGCGCTCGGCGACCGGGCCGGCATCGCCCGCTTCGGTGAGGCGTCGGTTCCGATGGACGAGGCGATCGCGACCGCGGTGGTGGATGTCGGCGGCCGGCCGTACGCGGTCGTGGACCTGCCGTTCCGGGGCGAGCGCGTGGGGGCGCTGCCGACGCAGCTCATCGAGCACGCCCTGGAGGCGTTCGCGCGCACGTCCGGGACCACGCTCCACCTTCGCGGAACCGGCCGGAACGACCATCACCTCGCCGAGGCGGCGTTCAAGGCGCTCGCGCGGGCGCTGCGCGCGGCCGTCGCGGAGGATCCGCGTCGGGCGGGCGCGGTCCCGTCGACCAAGGGGAGCCTCGGATGACCCGGTCCGGGGTCGCCCGGTCCGGGGTCACTCGGGTCGCCGTCGTGGACTACGGGGCCGGCAACCTCGTGAGCATCGAGCAGGCGCTCACCGCGGCCGGAGCCGACGTCGTCATGGCGCGCGGTCCACAGGCCTTCGCCGGGGCCGACGCGCTCGTCGTGCCGGGCGTCGGGGCCGCCGCGCCCGCGATGTCCCGCCTCCGGCGGCGCGGCCTCGACGAACCGATCCGGGCGTGGATCGCGGACGGGCGGCCCCTCCTCGGCATCTGCCTCGGCCTCCAGCTCCTCTTCGAGGGAAGCGACGAGGACGGCGCGGAGACGCTGGGCGTGCTGCCCGGGCGTACGGTCCAACTCGAGGACGCGCCCCGCCTGCCGCACATCGGCTGGAACCAGGTGGAGCGCCGACGGGCCCACCCGCTGTTCGAGGGGATCGACGACGGTGCCGACTTCTACTTCGTCCACTCGTACGCGGCGGCGCCCGGGCCCGGCGCAGACGCCCTGACCCTCGCGGAGACGACCCACGGCGCGCGATTCGTGTCCGCGATCGCGCGCGGACCGCTCGCCGGCGTGCAGTTCCATCCCGAGCGGAGCGGCCGCGACGGGCTCCGGCTCCTCGCCAACTTCGTGGGGCTTGCCGCGGCCGGCGCGGCCGCTTCGGCGCCGGGCGGCATGCTCCGACCCGCGATGGCCGGCTGATGCTCCGCGTTCGGGTCATCCCCTGCCTCGACGTCGCGCGGGGCCGGGTCGTGAAGGGAACCCGGTTCGTGGACCTGACCGACGAGGGGGACCCGCCGGAGCTCGCGGAGCGCTATGCCGCGGAGGGTGCCGACGAGATCGTCTTCCTCGATATCGACGCGGCGCCGGACGGCCGCGGCACGCTCCTCGAGGTCGTCGAGCGAACCGCCCGACGCGCGTTCGTGCCGCTCACCGTCGGGGGTGGGGTCCGGAGCGTCGTCGAGATGCGCGACGTCCTGCGCGCCGGAGCGGACAAGGTCTCGTTCAACACGGCGGCGGTCCGCGATCCGGCCCTGGTCCGGCGATGTGCCCGGCGCTTCGGCAGCCAGGCCGTGGTCGTCGCGATCGACGCCCGGCGCCGCGCCGGCCCCGACGATCCCGGCATGGGCTGGGAAGTCGTGGTCAAGGGCGGCCGCGAGCCGACCGGCCTCGACGCGCTGGCCTGGGCCGAGCGGGCCGTCGCTGCCGGCGCGGGGGAGCTCCTGGTCACCTCGATCGATCGCGACGGGACCGGCGCCGGCTTCGACACGCAGCTGCTGCGGGCGATCGCGGATCGCGTGCCGGTGCCGGTCATCGCCTCGGGCGGCGCCTCCGGCCCGGACGACTTCGTGGCCGCGGTTCGTGACGGGGGCGCGTCCGCGGTCCTGGCCGCCTCGATCTTCCACCGACGGCGCCACTCGATAGCGGCCGTCAAGGCGGCGATGGCGGCCGCCGGGATCCCGGTGCGCCTCGCGACGGCGGCAGT